>SVGK01000110.1 GCA_015056395.1 Clostridiales bacterium | reverse complement strand
CGTGGAGATCTCGATGAACTCGACGTCCGGCGCGATCTCGGCCATGGTGTCCAGGAAGCCCGCCTTGCGGTCCGCCGCGACGTTGCCGGAGGAGGGAACGTCCATGATCAGCACGGTGCCTTCGGTGCCGATCTTGTCCACGATGTACTTCGCGCCTTCGACGCCCATGCCGTAGTTGTCGCCGGTCAGCACGTACATGTTGTCGGCGTACTCGTCGGACACGTTGATCTTCATGTCGAAGTTGTAGATCACGATGCCTTCGGCCAGCGCCATCTCAGCGGCGGTCTCGACGCCCGTGAACTGCGGCCACACGACGATGGCCTCGACGCCCAGCTGTATCAGCTGCTCGATCTGGGAGGACATCTCCTCGGCATCGCCGGAGGTCAGGAAGGTGTACTCGACGCCGGATTCCTCGGCGGCCTGCTCGGCGAAGTACGCGACGCCGCCGACCCAGCCGTGGGACGTGGCGGGCGCCAGTATGCCGATCTTGTGCCCGGATTCGGCCACCGCGGTGAAGCCGGCCATGGCCAGGACCAGCGCCAGAACGGTCACGAGGGTAAGGATCTTCTTCATGGTTAATTCCTCCTTGTCATAGTGTGCCTTGCGGCATCGGTGTTATTATAACAAATAGGCGCGCCTTTTGCAAGGGAGAATATCCGCTTGTTCGCGCGCTTTTCGCGCTCTTCACGCGCCGGTCAAAATAATAGAATCGGTAACGACTTGAAAACGAGTCGGCGATTCATTATAATGTAAACGGATGAATTATCTCTGCCCCGAAAAAAAGGAGGGCCCTTCTTTGCGCAAATCGTTTATCTATATCGCGCTCGCGCTGGCTGCGACGCTTTTTGCCGCGTGCGCCGCGGAGGATCGGTACGCCTCCGTCCGCATAGACGAAGTGATGGCGTCGAACGGCTCGACTCTGGTACTGGACGACGGGAGCTGTCCCGACTGGTTCGAGCTGTATAACCCCACGGATCGGGACATATCGCTTGCAGGCTGCGGCGTGATGCGCGCGGGCGACCCGCTGACCATCACGATGCTTCCGAACGTCGATGTGCCCGCGCGCGGCTATCTGGTCGTGTGCTGCGACGGTCTCTTCGGCCTGCGGGACGGCATGGCGCATGTCGACCTGAAGCTCAAGCGCGCCGGCGACAGCATCGTGCTCATGGGACCCACGGGCGCGCAGATCGACTTTGTCTCCTTCCCCGCGCTTGCGACCGACAGCGTATACTGCCTGGACGATGCGGGCACATGGTCCGTCTCCCCGCAGGCCACCCCCGGCTATGCAAACGGCGCAGCGGGCCTGCGGGGCGCAACCGGCGACCTGGCCGGGCTCATCGCGATCACGGAGGTCATGGCAAAGAACGCCTCGTGGCGCACGGACGCCGCCGGCAACGCATACGACTATGTCGAGATCACGAACGGCTCTCCCACGGCCGTGGACCTTGCGGGATGGTTCCTGAGCGACAACGCGGAGAAGCCGCGCCGCTGGACCTTCCCCGAGGTCACGGTGCCCGCGGGCGGCTGCCTGCTCGTGTGGTGCTCCGGCAGCGGCACGGTCGACGGCGAGGGGCGCATACACGCGGGCTTCCGGCTGAGCAAGCGCGGCGAAGAGCTGATACTGACAAGGCCCGACGGCACGACGGTGTCGCGCGTGTCCGTGCCGGCGCTGGAGGCGGACCAGGTCTATTCGCTGGTACAGGGCGCATGGCGTACGGACGCCGTGCCGTCGCCCGGATATGTGAACGGGTGGCAGGGCGAGGCCGCCGCGCTGGACGACTATGCGGCCTCCGACGCCGCTGTGCGCATCAACGAGGTGTGCGCGTCCTCCTCGGAGAACGTGGCCGGCGACTGGATCGAATTGTACAACGCGGGCGGCGAGGCCGTCGACCTGTCGGGCTGGGGCCTGAGCGACAACAGCGCCAAGCCGCGCAAGTGGCAGTTCCCCGCCGGCACGGTGATACCGGCGGGCGGCTACGCGGGCGTGCTGTGCGACGGCAGCGGCGAGGTGAAGTCGAACGGCACACTTGCGACGAACTTCCGCCTCTCGCTCGAGGGCGGATATGCCGTATCGCTGAGCCGACCGGACGGCGGCACGGAGGACAGGGTATACGTCGGCCCGCAGCGCAAGGGGCTGAGCCTGGGCCGTGTCGAGGGCAGCGCGGGATTCTGGTATCTCGAACAGCCCACGCCCGGCGCGGCCAACCCGGCGATAGGTTGGAAGGGCATCGCGCCCGCGCCGGAGATCGACGCGCGCGGCGGTCTCTACGACGCGGGCGAACAGGTCCGGGTCACGATGACCGCCCCTGAGGGCGCGTTCATATACTACACGCTCGACGGGAGCGCGCCCGACCGCGACGCGCCGCTCTACACGGGGCCTTTCACGATCGCCTCCACGACCGTGCTGCGCGCCATGACATACATGGATGGATGCCTGCAAAGCGACATACGCACCGAGAGCTATCTCTTCGACGCGCAGGACAGGGACGTGCGCGTGGTCTCGCTCGTGGCGGATCCCGACGACATGTTCGGAAGCCAGGGCGTGTACTCGGACTACATGAACGAACATGAGTGCGCCGCGAACATCGAGGTGTTCGAGACGGACGGCACGCGCATGCTCGACCAAGGCTGCGGCGCGGGGCTGCACGGCGCGGACAGCCGCAAGCAGGAGCAGAAGGGCTTCAACATCATCGCGCGCTCGATCTACGGCGGCAACCGCTTCAGGGCGCCGCTGATCAGCGCGAACCCCTATACCGAATACCAGTCCGTCATACTCCACGCCTCCGGCGAGGACGCGCTCAAGTCGCACATGTGCGACGCGGTGCTGACGTCGCTTGCGGAGGGCACGAGCGTCATGTACCAGAGGTTCGAGCCCTGCATACTCTACATCAACGGCGAATACTGGGGCATGTACTACATACGCGACAGGATGAACGAATACGGTGTGTGCCAGTTCGCCGGCTGGGAAGGGCAGGAGGACGATATCGACCTGGTCGCGGGCAACACCAATGTGCACCAGGGCTCCGACAGCACGTTCCAGGCGCTCCTGGAGTATGTCAAGAGCACGGACCCGAGCGACCCTTCGTTCTATGATGAAGTCGGGAAGGTCATAGACATACGCAACTACATGGAATACATAGGCCTTGAGATGTTCGTGGGCAACGGCGACACGCTGAACGTGAAGCGCTACAGGAACAAGAACGCCGACGGCCTGTGGCGCTGGTGCCTGTACGACCTGGACTGGGGCTTCAGCGTCGACACGAATTCCATCAACCGCTGGCTGACGCCGGGCGGCATGGGCTCGCGCAAGGCGACCGACAACACGCTGTTCATACAGCTGATGAAGAACGACCGCTTCCGCGACGAATTCCTGACGTGGTTCGGCGAACAGCTCGCAGGCCCGTTCTCGACCGAGCGGGTGCTTGAAAAGATCGACGCGTGCGCGGCGATGCTGGACCCGCTCATGGACAGGCAGCTGGCCCGCTGGGGACAGACGCGCGCGAAGTGGGAAAGGGAAGTGCAAGTGCTGCGCGACTACGCCATCGAGCGCCCCCGCAAGCTGATGGGATACTTCCAGGGCAAGGGCACAGGAGAGGTGTATTTCGCCCTGTCGGACGCGGAGATGGAGCACTACTTCTCCGCGGCGCGCGACGTCGCGCTGGCCTACGGCGGGTGAAAAGCGAAGCACTGATCAAACGAGCCTGTCGACTGACGAGTGGTCCGTGCGCCGGACGCGGCTGCAGATCCTACAGGCCTCCCGGAGGCAAATCGGTAGACCCGCAGGATGCGGACGGCGCAAAAGACGCCGTCAGACGCGCCGGCGAATGAACCAGAGATCCCTGAAGCAAGGAGGACGCCTGCCATGCGCAAAATGCTCTTCGCCGCTCTCTTCATGCTGCTGCTTTCATGCGCCGCTCTGGCGGACGGGCGGGACATCGCCGTGCACACGACCGTGACCAAATGGGGCGAGCTGCCGGACCGCTTCGACATAGAGGGGCAGGCGCTGCCCGATGGGACAGCTCCCGGAGACTTTTCGATCGAAGGCGCCGCCGTGTCCTGGGACGGGCAGCACAGCTATCCGTTCACGTGCGCGGCCTCGGACGTAGCGGCGACGGCGCGCGGCTGGTCGCTGCGCCTCGAAGGCTTCCCCCACCGCTACGGCTTCGTGCGCGCGCTCGATGTGCGCTGTGCCGCCGCGCCGGAGCTCGGGTTCTCATTCGAGGACATTGACCGCGTTGAGACAGATGTTGCGGACGACTTCGAGCCCTACGAGGACTACGAACACCGCGTGACGGCGCAGGTGTTCGCGCCGCAGGCGGAAGGGCCGCTCCCCGTGGTGCTGGTGATGCACGGCTGGGGCGAGACGGACCCGCTGCGCTCCTACCGCCTGGCCACGGGCTGGGCGGAGTCGGAGAACCAGCAAAAGCGCCCCTGCATCGTCATCGCGCCGTACATAAACACGTCGTTCTACGGCTCCGAGACCGCGCGCTACAGGATATACGAAGGCATCGTCATGCTGATAGACGAGCTGGTCGATCAGGGAAGGGCGGACCCGCAGCGCATCTATCTGGTCGGCAATTCCTTCGGCGGCATGGCGTGCTTCGAGCTTGCCTGCCAGTACCCAGACCGCTTCGCGGCGATGCTGGCGCTGTGCCCCGCGCTCAGCTATTCTCCGCGCGCCACGGTGGGCCTCGACGGCCTGACCGACATGCCCATCCTGATCGCGCACGCGGTCAATGACGAGACCGTGCCCTCCTCCGTGAGCATAGACGCATATGAAAAGCTGCGCGCAGCCGGCAACGAGCGCGTCGCGCTGCGCCTGTTCTCCGACGAGGAGATGTCCGCAGCGGGCGCCACGTTAGGCTACGAGCAGCTTTACAGCTTCCATCACGCCGAGCTGGTCGTGATGGAGGACGAATACTATGCGGAATGGTTATTCGATGTTGGAATAGCGCGCCAGTGACGCGGAACCAAGGCTCATCGTCTCGAGCACGTGGTAGCGCTCCATCTGCAGGTGCTTCTTCATGACAAGCGCCTCCTCGATGGGCGTCTCGACGATATCGCCGCCGCGCGTGCCTATGATCAGGTTCGAGCGGCCCTCCGCCAGCGCCTTGACGGCGAAGAAGCCCATGCGCGTGGCCGTCTCGCGGTCGCGCGCGGAGGGCGAGCCGCCGCGCTGTATGTGGCCCAGCACCGTCACGCGCGGCTCTATGCCTATGGCCTCGCGGATCATCTTGCCGATCTCGACGGCGCTGCCCACGCCCTCCGCCACGACGATCATGAAGTGCGTGCTGCCCGCGAGGCGCGCGTTGCGTATGCGCTCGATCACGTCGTGCTCGAAGTCGAACTCGCGCTCCGGCACCAGCACGGCCGTCGCGCCCACGGCGATGCCCACGTACAGTGCAAGGAAGCCCGCGTTGCGCCCCATGACCTCGACCACGGAACAGCGCTCGTGCGACTGCATGGTGTCGCGCAGGCGGTCGATGCAGTCTATGGCGGTGTTGCAGGCGGTGTCGAAGCCTATGGTGTAGTTCGTGCAGCCTATGTCGTTGTCTATGGTCGCGGGCACGCCCACCACGGGTACGCCCAGCCGCGAGAGCTCCAGCGCGCCGCGGAACGTGCCGTCGCCGCCTATGGCCACGATGCCGTCCAGGCCGAGCATCTTGCACGTGGACAGCGCGTGCTTGCGGCCCTTCTCCGTCATGAAGTCCTCGCTGCGCGCGGTGTAGAGTATCGTGCCGCCGCGCGACAGTATGTGGCCCACGCTGGACGCGTCCATGCGTATGAAGTCGCTGTTGATGAGGCCCTGCCAGCCGCGGCGTATGCCGATGCACTCCATGCCGTAGGAGATGCCCGTGCGCACTACGGCGCGCACCGCCGCGTTCATGCCCGGCGAATCGCCGCCCGAGGTCAGCACGCCTATGCGCTTGATCTTGTCAGCCATGATATGTCCTCCTTGATGCGTATTGATAGGAACAGTTCCTTTTGATACCGTGATCGGGAACGGAAATCCAGAATTAAGAATTCAGAATTAAGAATCAAATGCCGGGGACGGTACCGACGGTTTTGTCGAGTACGTGAAGGGATATGTTGCGGTGGTTTGGGGACATGGTTTACAGGATGACGCTGCCGGACGGCGACGTCCTTTTTTGTCGGGTGCGTGACAGGATACGCCTTGTGCCGTTCCGGGGACGTGGCGGCCTGGAGGCCGCCGCTACGGATGCTTTCGAGGTCGGGTGCGTGACAGGATATGCCTTGTGACGTTCCGGGGGCGTGGCGGCTGATAGCCGCCGCCACGGATGCTTTCGAGGTCGAGGCGTGACGGGGATTTGATTTGTGGTATTCCGGGGACGTGGCGGCTGATAGCCGCCGCTACGGATGCTTTCGAGGTCGGGTGCGTGACAGGATTTTATTTGTGATGTTCCGGGAACATGGCGGCTGATAGCCGCCGCTACGGATGCTTTCGAGGTCAGGACGTGGCAGGATATGATTTGTGATGCCCCGGGGATATGGCGGCCTGGAGGCCGCCGCTACGGGTACGGTATTCAGAGCGACGCTGTCCGTCCGCCGGCAAACCAACTCCTAACTCCTCACTCGTAACTCCTAACTCCTCATTACTCATTCCTCATTACTCACTTCCTCCGCGTACCTCACCGTCTCCATCGCGTCGCGGCAGTATCTGTCCGCGCCGATGCTCTCGGCGTATTCGCGGTTCAGCACGGCGCCGCCCACGCAGACCTTGCACTCGGGCGCTTTTTCCCGCAGCAGCTTTATCGTCGCCTCCATGGCGGGCACCGTCGTGGTCATCAGCGCGCTCAGGCCGACCAAGCGTATGCCTTCGCTGAGCACCGTCTCGACCACCGTCTCCGGCGGCACGTCGCGCCCCAGGTCGATCACCTCGAAGCCGTAGTTCTGCAGAAGCACCTTGACGATGTTCTTGCCTATGTCGTGTATGTCCCCCTGCACCGTCGCAAGCACCACGCGGCCCCTGATCTGCTGCACCGCGCCGCTGCGGCTGAGCGCCTCCCTGATGGCGTCGAACGCGGCGGCGGCCGCCTCCGCGCTCATGAGCAGCTGCGGCAGGAACACCGTGTTCTCCTCGAAGCCCTTGCCCACAAAGTCCAGCGCGGGGATCAGCGCGCCGTCGATCAGGTCTATGGATGCGCGCCCCGCGCCGAGCAGCGCCTCGGCCTCCTCCGCCGCCCGCTGCCTCAGGCCCTTCACGATCGCCCCGGCCAGCGGCTCGAGCGCCGGCTCGCGCGCGATGCCGGGAGCGGCCTGCTTAGCCTGTGCCGGCGCGTTCGCCGCGCCCTGCGCAAGCGGCGCGCAGCGCTCCGCGAACGCGATGTAGCCTTCGCAGTGTTCATCCATGCCCCTGAGCGCCAGGCAGGCTCGATACGCCTTCATCATCTCCGCGGAACCGGGGTTCATGATTGCCGCGTCCAGCCCGTCCGCGAGCGCCATGGCGAAGAACGTGCCGTTGATCATGTCGCGCTGCGGCAGGCCGAAGGATATGTTCGACACGCCCAGGCTCGTCATGACGCCCAGCTCTTCGCGTATGCGCCTGACGGCCTCGAGCGTGACCATCGCCGCGCCGGGATCTGCGCTTATGGACATGGCCAGCGGGTCCACGATGATGTCCTTTTTCTTTATGCCGTATTCCCCGGCGCGCGCTATGATCCTGCGCGCCACGTCCACGCGGCCCTGCGCCGTCTCCGGTATGCCCGACTCGTCTATGGTCAGCGCGACGACCAGCCCGCCGTACTTCTTCGCCAGCGGGAACACGGCGCGCATGACCTCCTCCTTGCCGTTCACGGAGTTGATCATCGCCTTGCCGTTCACGCGGCGCAGCGCCGTCTCCATGGCTTCTACATTCGTCGTGTCGATCTGCAGCGGCAGATCCGTGACAGACTGCAGCTCGTCCACCACGGCGCGCATCATCGCGGGCTCGTCGATCTCGGGAAGCCCGACGTTGACGTCCAGCACGTCCGCGCCCTGCTCCTGCTGCGTGACGCCCTGGCCCAGTATGTAGCTCAGGTCGTTCGTGCGAAGCGCCTCCTTCAGGCGCTTCTTGCCCGTGGGGTTGATGCGCTCGCCGATCAGCACCGGGCGCCGCCCGAACTCGACGGCGTGCGTGAACGATGCGACCAGCGTGCGCTCCTTCTCACTGAACGGCACGGGTCTCAGATCCGATACCGCCCCGACCAGCGCGCGTATGTGGTCGGGCGTGGTGCCGCAGCAGCCGCCCAGCCCGTGCGCGCCTTTCTGCGCGATAACGCGCATGGTGCGCGCGAAGTCCTCCGGCCCCACGTCGTACACGGTGCGGCCGTGCTCGCTGCGCGGCAGGCCCGCGTTCGGGTTGACCACCACGGGCACGGAGGCGTACTCGACCAGTTCGTCCACGATGGGCAGCATCTGGTCCGGGCCGAGCGAGCAGTTGACGCCCACGGCGTCCACGTCCAGCCCCTCCGCGACGGCCACCACCGCCTTCGGGTCCGCGCCCGTCAGCAGCTTGTGCGTCGAATCGTAGGCCGTGGTCAGCACCACCGGCAGTCCCGACGCCTTCGCGGCCAGCACGGCGGCCTTCGCCTCGTACAGGTCGTTCATCGTCTCCTCCAGTATGAGGTCGACGCC
>SVGK01000003.1 GCA_015056395.1 Clostridiales bacterium | reverse complement strand
CATCTTCCTATTAAATTCCTTTTGGTAATATAAATGTAATATATCGTAATAATTGTGCAATAAGCGATTGCCCTGGGACAAGCATCGAGCTTTTGACCAAGGCATCGGATCAGTCCGCTTACGAATCGAGAAGCTCCGGAGACGGCACAAGCCTGCAGCAGCAGATCGCCATATGGGCAACAGGCTCCGCCACGCTCAGAGCCAAGGCGTATTACGCGGACGGCAGCAGCAAGACGGCAAACAAGACCATCACGGTGACATCCTACGGCCAGGTCGATGCGCCCAGGGCCGGCATGCACAGGTCGATCTACGCGGGCGACTGGCTGGGCGTGAGCATCGACAGCATCACCGGAGGCGAGAGCGGCGGCCTGTACGTCAACAACGACTGCTTCAATGAATATGTATACGAGGGCGAATGGTACGACGTGGACACGTCGGGCTTCGGCGTAGGCACCATCGATGTGACGCTGATGACATGGCCCTATCCCGGCTGGGAGGGCAACGCCGCGTCCTACGCGGTACGCGTAGTCGATCCGGACACGGACGCGCTGGTGCTGCCCTTGGGCCTTACCGAGATCGGACAGGAGGCCTTCATGGGCGACGCGTCGGCCGTGATCGTATACATCGGAGAGAATGTGACGTCGATCGGGTCGAAGGCCTTTGCCGACATGGAAAACCTGAGCTTCGTGTACATGGGACCCAACGTCACGTCCATCGCCGGCGACGCGTTCAGCGGCAGCGAATTCGTGGTCTTTGAAGCGCCCGAGGACAGCTACGCCTGTCGGTGGGCAAGGGACCACGGCATAGGCGTGAGAGCGTACTGACGTATCACGACGACAGCCCTGCCCGGATATCCTCCGGACAGGGCTGTTTGCATCGTGGTTTGTTTTCCCGATCAGCCTTCGATCATGATCGTGCGCTTCTCGGGCAGCTTCTTTTCATCCTTCTTCGGTATGTTCAGGCTCAGCACGCCGTGCTCAAGCTTTGCGCCGATGTCCGCCTCCGTGAGCGCGTCGCCCACATAGAAGCTGCGCTGCAGCGCGCCGGCGTAGCGCTCCTGGCGTATCACGCGGCCCTTCTTCGTGGTCTCGTCCTTGTCCATGCCCTTCGCGGCCGTCACGGTCAGATAGCCGTTCTGCAGTTCAAGCGTGATGTCTTCTTTCCTGAAGCCCGGCAGGTCGATATCGACCTCGTAGTGGTCCTCGTGCTCGTGCACGTCCGTCTTCATCTCGCGCGCGGCGTTCTTGCCGTAAAGCCTGTGATCCATGCGCCGCATCTCGCGGTCGAAATCTCCAAAGAAATCATCGAAAAGGTTCTCACCAAAGATACTCGGCATCAACATAACTCATACCTCCTTTGACTCTTGCGCTGTACCAGCGCCCCATGGGGGTGTCGCGTCGGCGTAGGTCGTTGTATGTTGTCACCCGGACCGGGAGTCCCGGGCCCTTCGGCCCTTCCCCCTCGGTTCGACTATTATTATACTCAAATTGTTAGCACTGTCAAGAGGCGAGTGCTAATTTCTTCGGTGAACAATTTGTGAACGGATATGCAGAGCCTGATGCCGGGCGTGCAGCGCCTTATGCAGCCTGATTCTCAGCAGTTTTCACGCAGTTTTTGCCATATCATGCGCTTGAAAACGACACAGCAGGGTGCTATACTGGTCGAAAATGCTTACGGAGGCTCATGCATGACGGAACGGATACGCAAGCTGTACCTCGATATGATCGGATTTGACGCCGGACGCCCGGATCTGATACAGCACTTCACGAAGGTACACGCCTACGCGCGGCTGATCGGCGAAGGCGAGGGGCTCGGCCCGCACGCGCTGGAGGTGCTGGAGGCCGCCGCGCTGGTGCACGACATCGCCATACCGCTGTGTGAGGAGAAGTACGGCTCAGGCGCCGGATACCTTCAGGAGCGGGAGGGGCCCGCGCTCGTGCGCGAGATCATGTATGGCCTCGATTTCACGGAGGCCGAGATCGAACGCGCGGCCGTGCTCGTGGGCGAGCACCACACGTACCAGCCCATCGACGGCATCGACCACCAGATCCTCGTGGAGGCCGACTTCATCGTGAACAGCTTTGAGAACGGCCTTTCGCGGGAGGCAAAGCTGCGCACGCTCGAAAAGATATTCAGGACGAACACGGGAAGGACAGTCTACGCGGCCATGTTCGGCCTGCGGACGGACGACGGGGGAGCTGTATGAACACGACCATGGATACGACGAGGAGCGCGCTGCGCGACAACCGCACGCCCGGCGCGATAGCGCTCAACATGCTGCTGGCGGCGGTCAGCCTGTTCGTGAACGGCTTCGGCGTGTACCTGACGATACAGGCGAACATAGGCGCCGCGCCGTGGGACGTGCTGAACCTGGGCCTTTCAAAGAGCCTCGGCATACTCTACGGCACGGCGTCCATCGCCGTGTCGCTGACGATACTCGTGATCGACATACTGCTCAGGGAGCCCATAGGCATCGCCATGTTCATAGACGCCGTGGTGGTGGGCAAGTCCGTGGACTTCTTCAACATGATACACGCCGTGCCCAAGGGAACTTCGCTGATCGTGGGCATACCCATGCTGATCGCGGGGCTTTTCATACTGGCGTACACGCAGTTTGCCTATATGATCGCGTCGCTGGGCTGCGGCCCGCGCGACACGCTGCTGGTCGGGCTCGCAAGGCGGGTGCCGCGCGTGCCCATAGGCGCGGTGAGCATCACGCTTCTGAGCCTGGCCACGCTGATCGGCTGGCTGCTGGGCGGGCCCGTGGGCGTGGGCACGCTGCTGTGCGCGTTCTGCACGGGGCCCATCATGCAGTTTGCGTTCAGGACGGTGCGCTTCGACGCGACCGGCGTGCGGCACCAGCGGCTGAGGGATTCGTTCAGGGTGCTTTTCGGAAAGTGAGATATGCGGGACAGGAACGGGACGCAGACACAGGCTGCGTCCCGTTTTGTCGGCGCGAGTTGTTCGTTCGCATGACGACAGGCACGTGCGCACGATGCGTTGTCCGGGCGCACCAGGGCGCGCCCCTACGGCATACATGCATCGCACATCGCGTCGACATTCATGTCTTGAACGAACGAAACGGCCACACCGTAGGGGCGCCGCTTGCTGCGCCCCCATCCTCCCCGTATCCGTTCGGGGAACCGAAAGGTCGTGCGCTCACGCGCAGCGGACGCCATGGATCGCCCCTACGAGGTGTCCGTTCGCATAACGATAGGTTCGTGCGCGCATCGCGTCGAGGCTGCCCTTGCCGCCTCATCCCTGCTTGTCCTGCCGCCACTGCTCCTTCGTCAGGCTGCTCACGTGCCCCGTGCGCGTCTCGTGCATCAGGGGCACTTCGACGTCCTCGGACCGCCACTGGTAGCGGAAGCCGCACTTCTCCTGCACGCGCTTCGACTTTGCGTTGCCCTCGTAGTACCCGATCCAGACCTTCGCCATGCCGATGTCCTCGAAGGCGTGGCGGAGCATCTCGTTCACGGCTTCCGGCATGAGGCCCTGTCCCCAGAACGGCTTGCCCAGCCAATAGCCCATCTCGCATTCGTCGTCGCGCTCGGTCATGTCGGTGTGGCCGTTCAGCTTGAGCTCTATGCAGCCTATCGCCCTGCCATCCTCTTTGAGGCATATCGCGTAGGCCTCCCTGCCGTTCAGCACGTTGCGTATCACGTCGAGGCTCTCCTCGACGTTCTTGTGCGGCGGCCATCCGGCGATGGGGCCTACGTCCGGGTCGGCGGCGTATCTGTACATGTCCTCCGCGTCGTCATCCTCCCAGCGGCGCAGCATGAGCCTTTGCGTATAGAGCCTGCCGGTCTCCCGCCGCGCGCGCATCAGGTTCTCTTCCTTTTCAAAAAACGCCTTCTTCAGCTGTGCGTATTCTTCCTCCGTGCAGACCTGTCTGCACATGGGCTCGAACGACGTCGTGACCGCAAAGCACTGTTTCATGTTCCCGCAGGGATACTCGCCGCATTCGGCGCAGCTTTTTATCCCTCTCTCCGCGCAGCAGGCGACGACCCTGTACCTGCACCAGTTCTCCGGCTTGCAGCCCGTACAGGCGATCTCTTCGTTCGAAACGACATGGTCCCTGTAGCCGATCTTCATCCACAACTCGGCTGTGCGGCGCAGCTGCTCCTCCGTCTTTTCATACGGTTGCAAAGTATACCTCGGGCACGCGGCGCAGTCGTTCCCGCACGCCGCGATGATCCTTTCTGACATATGCCGCCTCCCCCTCCGTCTAAGTGTCGATGCGCACGAGCTCGGCCAGAGCCCGGTTCCTGTAGGTGATGTCGTCCCTCGCGGTGAAGCGCCGGCTTTCCCAGAAGGCGTTCCCGGCCTCGTTCCTGTTGAACACCAGCAGCGTGGCCTTGTTGATGCCCTCGGCCTTCAGCGCGCGGAGCGCCCTGTCCAGAAGGGCGCTCGCCACGCCGAGCCGACGATGGTCCTCCGCCACGGCCATATGGTGTATGAAGCCCCTGCGTCCGTCGTGCCCGGCGAGTATCACGCCCACGATCCTGTCGCCCTCGAGCGCGACCCAGCTGGTCGAAGGGTTGCGCCTCAGGTACCTTCCGATGCCTTCCCTGGAATCGTCCAGGTCGTTGAAGCCCATGTTCCTGCACGACATCCAAAGGGCATAGACGCGGTCATAGTCGTCCATGGTCATCGTCCGGTACGCCACGGGCGGACAGACCGCCTTGCGATAGACGCGGCTGTACTCGCCGTGCACATCCTTCATCATCTTCCAGAAGGAATACCCGTACTTTTCATAAAGCCCCGTCTCGTTGGTCGAGATGTAGATCTGCCTTTGGCCCTCCTGCCGCGCAAGCGCCTGCGCGCGGTCCAGAAGCTTGCCCATGTACCTGTTCCCGCGATATTCGGGGAACGTGTAGACAAAGCCCACCCAGGGCTTGAGCAACGGCTCGCGTATGTCGTCCTGCTCCGCAAATGTGCAGAAGGACACCAGCCGGTCCCCGTCGGTCAGCATGAGCACCCTCGTGTCCTCGCCGCACAGCGAACGCAGGCGGTCGTCCAGCAGCAGGCCGTGCAGGTACTCTCCCCCGCCCCAGTCGCTCTTCCCGATCTCCTCAAGCCAGTGCTCCCTGTCGCCGGCCGTGAAATACTCCACGATCTCCATGGTCTGTCACCCCGCATCCGTCAGGCTGCCACGCCCCTCATTCCACGTAGCCTATCGCCTTGAGCGCCTTGTCCACCGTGCGCGCGATGGCCAGCGTCATCTCGTGCGACACGTGCGGCTTTTCGCCGTCGGTGATGCAGCGTCCCAGCTGCGCGACCTCCAGCGAATAGTTCTGCGGCGCGTACACGCTGCGCGTGACGATCTCCTTCTTCGTCACGATCTGATAGGAGAGCGTGCCCTCCTGGTTGTACTGCGCGTCCGTGCGTATGAAGCCCTTCGTGCCGTGTATCTGCAGCCTGTCCAGGCGGCCTATGCTCTCGCGCGAGAGCACCATGCCGCACGTGAACACCGCGGCGCGCCCGTCGGCATAGTTCATGATGCCCGTGGTGAGCCTGTCGATGGCCTGCGGCGAGAACGTACCCACCGCCTGCACGCCGTCAGGCTCGCCCAGGAGCCATATCGCCTGGCTTATGCAGTAGCAGCCAAGGTCGTACACGCTGCCGCCCAGCGTCTCCCTGCGCATGCGTATGTTCGAGAGGTCGTAGGACCCGGTGACGAATGCGTTCTCGAGGTAGCGCACGTCGCCGATCGCACCGCTGTCCAGCTCCGCCTTGAGCGCCGCGATCAGCGGGCTGTGCAGATAGGCGAACGCCTCCATCAGCACCACGCCGTTTTGGTCGGCGCATTCCTGCATCACCTTCGCCTCCGCGGCGGTGGGCGCCATGGGCTTTTCACAGAGTATGTGCTTCTTCGCCTTCGCCGCCTTGATCACCCATTCGCGGTGCAGCGTGTTCGGCAGCGGTATGTACACCGCCTCGACGTTCGGGTCGGCCAGCAGCGCGTCGTAGCTGTCATAGGCGACCTCGAAGCCGAACTGCTCCTTGTACGCCTGCGCCTTCTCCATGCTGCGGCCCGCGATGGCGTAGGTCTCGCAGTTCTCCGCAAGCTTCATGCCGGGTATCGTGCAGACCCGGGCGATGTTCGCCGTGCCCAGCACGCCCCACTTGATCTTCCTCATGTCCGGCTCCCCCTTCGTATGGTCACATGTACTTCGCCTGCGGCGATTCGGGCGATATCTTCATGAGCTCTATGCGTATGCCGTTGGGGTCCTTGACCCAGGCCTGCCAGTTCATGTCCGCGCCCTGCTTGGGCTCCGCGTCTATGGCGTAGCCGGCGGCGCGTATGCGCTCGACCGTCTCGAATATGTCGTCCACCTCGAAGCAGAAGTGGTTGAAGCCGATCTGCCTGTCGTTCCACGGCTCGAACGTCTCGCCGCCGTAGAAGAGCTCCAGGAACTGCCCCCTGCACAGGTTCATGTAGACGATCCACGGCTCTCCCGTCTCGGGGCGCGGTATCTCGAACGCCTTCGTGAAGCCCATGGCCTCGGTGTAGAAGCGTATGGATTCCTCCATGTCACGCACAGTGACGGCGTTGTGCGCGATGTTCGTGATCATTTGGATGCATCTCCTCTATATTCAGGCAAGCGCCTTCCACGCCTCCTGCAGCTTTTCGATGATGGGCAGGTTCTGCGGGCACGCCGCCTCGCACGCGCCGCAGGCGACGCAGTTGTCCGCGCCCTCGCCGTTTTCGCGTATGCGGCGCAGTCCGAAGTGATCCTTCGGGTCCGTGTCGTAGAGGGACACGTCGTTCCACGCGGCGAACAGGCCGGGTATGTTCACGCCGTTGGGGCAGGGCATGCAGTAGCGGCAGCCCGTGCAGCCAATCTTCGTGCGGGCCAGGTAGGCCTTGCGCACGTCGTCCATGAGCTTGAGCTCGTCCTCGGACATGATACCCGGCTCCACCGTGTCGAATATGCGCAGGTTGTCGTCGATCTGCTCCGCCTCGTTGCAGCCGGACAGCACCGTGGCGATCTGGGGATGGTTGCAGAGCCACCTGAACGCCCACTCCACCGGCGAGCGCTTCACCGGGAACGCGTCGTACAGCGCCTGCACGTTCTCCGGCGCCTTCGCAAGGCGTCCGCCCAGCAGGCCCTCCATGATGACCACGGGTATGCCGAGCCTTCCCGCCAGCTCGAGCCCCTTCGTGCCCGCCTGGTTCTCCACATCCATGAAGTTGTACTGTATCTGCACCATGTCCCAGTCGTAGTCCTGTATGATGTACTCGAACTCGTCATACGGACCGTGGAACGAGAAGCACTTGTAGCGGATCTTGCCCGCCCGCTTCATGTCCTCGAAGAACTCCGGCGCGCCGATGGACTTGAAGTACTCCCACTTCTCGCGGTTGATGCCGTGCATCAGGTAGAAGTCGATGTGGTCGGTCTGAAGCTTTGCAAGCTCGGTGTCCAGCAGCGCCTGCATCTCCGTGCGGTCGTGCACGTGCTCCATGGGCATCTTGGTGGCGATGGTCACCCTGTCGCGGTAGCCGTCGCGAAGCGCCTTGCCCAGCACGATCTCGGACGTCTTGTCCAGATAGACATAGGCGGTGTCCAGGTAGGTCACGCCGCCGTCTATCGCGCGGCGGATCAGGCCGATCGCCTTCTGTTCGTCGATGATGCTGTCGCCGCTGGCCGCGCCGTTGAAGCGCATGCAGCCCAGTCCGAACGCCGAGCCCTGTATGCCCAGCTTGCCGAAGTTGCGGTATTTCATGGTCATGTTCCTCCTCTGTGTCGGTCGGGTATGGCTATGCGCCCAGCGCCGCGAGCACGCCGAAGCCTATGATGGCGACCAGCGTCGAGACGGAGAGCGCGGAAGAGACGTACACGCGCTGGTCCGCGTCGTCGGCGAACACGGGCAGCACGAAGGGCGGCGGCAGTATGAACATCACGTTGACCGCCGCGTCCATCTGCGCGTCCGGCCACGCCGCATGCAGCAGCATGATGAGCGCGGCGCGCAGCGCCATCATGATGACGAGGCGCACCGCCACGACCTTGAGCGTTTCAGCCCACGGTATGTCGCCCAGCACCAGGTCGTAGCCTATGGTCAAAAGTATGATGGCGCTGGTCGGCGCGGATATGAACGATGTGCATGCGTCGAATACGCCGCTCGCACCCGAAGGGATCATCGCGCGGTACAGCCCAGTCGCGCCCAGCAGCACGCCCGCCGCTATAGCGAGGATGATCGGCGAGAGCGCCATCTCCCTGAACAACTGTCCCACGTCGGCCTTCTCGCGCGCCTGGAGCCCCAGCAGCACCTTGTACAGCGTGAACACGAACAGCACCTGGCCTAAGTCTATGCGCGCGAACGACGCCGTCCGCGCGCTGCCGTAGAGCATCTCGAAGAGCGCATAGCCCAGCATGCCCGCCTCGAAGCCCGTGGTGAGGAACGGCACGAAGCGCGAGCCCATGCCGAGCACCTTCGCGGCCACTCGTCCCAGCGCCCACGCCGCCAGGCAGATCAGGAACATCACGACGGGTATCACGACATCCATGAACGTGTACTGGGTCGTGGCGAAGGCGTTGAGCAGCACGGCGGGCAGCGCGATGTTCACCACGACGGACTTGAGCGCGTTGATGCCCTCGCGCCCGATCAGCTTTTTCACGCGGCAAAGCATGCCGATCATGAGCATGATGACCACGGGCAATACGGTCTGAAGAACTCCTGTGATGCGGTACATGTCTTCCCTCTTCTCTTCGTTATTGATGTGATTATAAACGTTAGAGCGCGCTGTAAGTCAAGTGTCTTTCGAAATGTTTCGATGTCACAGCGCCAGATCTTCCGGCAGGCCGAGCGCGCCCCCTTCGCTTCGGACGGCCCAGGCGGCGCAATTGCCGAGATAGGCGGACCAGAAGCGTCCGTTCGCCCCGGGCGTCAGGTATTCGAGCATGGCCTTCATCGCAATGGCGTGCGTGCAGACCAGCACGTCTCCCTCCAGCGGAGCGATCTCCTCCAGGAAGGCCCCCGTGCGCCGCACGACGTCGCTCAGCTGTTCCATGCCCGCGGGCGCGGGATTGTTGGCGAAGTCGCTGAAGAACACGCGCACCTCGGGCGGCAGGTCATGAAGGTCCGCGCCCTCGTATGGGCCCATGTCCATCTCGATAAGCCTCGCGTCCGTGACGGGCGGGACGTCCGGCGCTATGATCAGCGCCGTCCGCAGCGCGCGCACCAGCGGGCTCGAAAACACGTGCCGGAAGGCAAAGCCGCGCGCGAGAAGTCCCTTCGCGGCCTGCGCAGCCTGCGCGGCGCCCGCGTCGTTGAGCGGCGGATTCCCGCGCCCGAGCAGCCTGTGGCCTGAGTTCGCGTCCGTCTGCCCGTGGCGCACGATCACGATCATCCCGCGCCTCCGCTGACGATCTCGCCCGTCCATGTGTTGATGCCGCCGAATTCATAGACGTTCACATAGCCCATGTCCGCAAGCTTCTGCGCCGCCTGCTTCGACCGGTTGCCGCTGCGGCAGTAGATCAGTATGACCTGATCGGTATCCGGAAGCGCCTCGGGCCGCTCCGCGCCTATCGTCTCGTTGGGCAGGAGTATCGCGCCGGGTATGTGTCCCGCCTCGTATTCGTCCTGTCTGCGCACGTCCACGACCACGTGCCCGTCGTCCTCTGACATCATGCGCGCGGCGGTCTGCTGGTCGATCTGCCTGTAGGCGGCATGGCCCGCCTGCGCGCCCTCGTCCCGCCCGGCGTCGCCGACGGCGCAGCCCGACAGCGCCATGAGACACATAAGCAGCACTATCATCATCCACTTCATCTGATCTCCCTCGTCTCTTCCAATATTTCAGCGTCCGTGGCGGCCCCCATGAACGCGCTGATCTCGTCCATGAGGCTCGACGCCATGGCGGCGTGCGGCACGATGGCGGCCACGCCCAGCACGACGATCTGGTGCACGTCCTGCGCGTCGATCTCCGCCGCGGACACGTGGAACCTGTTCTGGAGCCTTGCGATCAGGCTCTTGACGATCATCCTCTTCTCCTTCAGGCTGTGCACCCATTCGGCGTGCAGCCTGAACGTCATCACGGCTATGGTCATTCGTCACACCTCCTGCGGGATATCGCGTATCATCGCCGGTCAAAGGCCAAATGCGCCGCATCCTCAAGAGTCAAGAGATTTGCAGGACAAGACACGGCTCAATTCTGGCATGACACGCACTCTCTCTGCCTATAGTATAACACGGATTATAACACAAATTGCAAATCGACTGCGCCAATGAAACCGATCTGGAAGGATTTCTGTGTAGCCAAGGCGAGACGCTAACGTGCAACGGCAAAGGATCAAGATGGGTGCGCACGATTCTGTGACCAACCACGGCAATCGCCGATATCACCACAGCAAGAGCAAGGGCGGTCATCCCACTGATTCCGTGACCGAGTTTTTCGGAAAGGCCTTCCCTCAAGCCTTGGAAATGCTGATCGGCGAGGGGCGAAGGACAGCACGACACTGTCCCTGTCCCCTCACCTGAGTCTCATCAGTAGTCCTCTTCCTCGATCTCGTGGCAGGTTCTGCTCCAGTTTTGAAGTAGATCAAAACTAAAGGGCCGATCGTTCTCCAAGCATTCAGCGTGTTCAAAGCACTGTACGTCAATTCCCGCATCCATAAGCGCACGATAGACTTCAATGGCCTTGTCAACTTCCTCGGTGATCAC
Organism: Clostridiales bacterium; assembly: GCA_015056395.1. GTDB lineage: Bacteria > Bacillota > Clostridia > Christensenellales > Aristaeellaceae > Faecivicinus. The sequence goes on along the minus strand of SVGK01000003.1, from coordinate 25,833 downwards.
CTGGCTGAACGTGCACAGGTATTCACCGGTCTCAACGCGCTTTTTAACGTCAGAAATCGACAAAGGCAGCAGTTTTCTGATAGCCTTTATGCAAAGTGTGACATTTGTGTTCAAAGGAACCTTGATACCATAGTAATCCATTTACAAAGCCTCCTTAGAATTCGATGATGGATCGAATTCGACGACCGGGTAAACTGCGGCGATAATTGCCGCCATGCCAGCCCTTGTAATGTTCAGTATGGGTGACCGGAAATATAACTTCAGCGCGATTAGCCAGATGTGGGTAGCGGGATGCGCTGTAAGCATGATGGCCAGCCATTGTTTTCCCCTTGAATTTTGGGCGGTGTTTGTTAAGGATATCAGCGATTTGTTGCGGCGACCAGCTACGTGTTGTCTGCTGACCTGTAATGATCCTATAACGTTCCTGTTTCCAGAATTCATTGATGCCGGTATCCCTTCTTGTGCGAAAACGTTTATTCCACATGATCGCCTGGTACTCTGCTTTCGTTGCCGTTCTGGCGACAACCTTCGCACTCAGCTGCTTCATGCGCTTTGAACTCAGTTCCTTCTGGGTAATAGGGTGCTCATGCAAATCCAGTCCTGCCGTTCTGGCTGCGATGATCTGCTCCGCACTGGTGATCGCCCTATCTCCGATCGTTCCATGGAAGAGCCCACTCCTCGGCTTACTCATGTCGGCACCTTCTTTCGAAGGCCCGACAGATATCGCTGGGGAAAGCGACAATGCGGATACCCTGCTGCTCTAACGCCCTGAAGCAACTGGTGTTGACGGAACCATAGACAACGATCGTCGGAGGATGAACACGCTCAATCAGTTCCCGGAGACCAACCTCAAACTGATCACGGTTCTCCAGACTGCGCAAACCGCTGGCGACGGTACCAATTGCCACCATATCGCCGCAGCGGAATCCGCTAAAGCAATAGTCCCAGGTTTCAGGCGTACCCCATCTGGCGTTGGCAATGACAGGGACGCCCTGCTGCCCGACCCACGCGTCGAATGCGTTCATGCGGTAGAACTGCCACCGCTTCAAGGGATCCGGGAAATCAGCATTCGTTGAGAAATCCGGCGCGATGATACCAGCGAAGTGCCGGATCACGCACAGTGCTTTCTTCGGAAACGTCCAAATGCTGCTCAGTTTGCCATCGAAATACTGATCGTCGCAGTAAAAGTGGATGAACACGTCGCAGTGATACTGTCTGTTCCGACGCAACATCTCCTTTCTGTGTATGCGCTTTGCCTCTCGCCAGGAGATCAAAGCGATCGGAATGGTCTGTGTAGTGGTGGGACACAGCGGCATGTCGGTATCCATGTTGAGTTCTGCGCCCCCAAGCATGAACGCATTCCACAGATCAACGACGCCCTTCCGTGCCTTGATTGTAGCACACGACTTGTTGTTTGACAACTGCAAATCAGCCATATAACACCCTCCTGAACCACATCTGGTATTACAAGGCTTGAAATAACCACACGGTTTAGGTATAATAGCCTTGCAACTTGATGTTACTCAAAAGGGACGGGTAAGTCGTTCCCACACGGTTGTGATCGAGTTGCAATCAAATGCGATGGGAGGGTATCACTCTGTTCTGTATGGCCTCATTCATCCGGACGGCAAAATCTTATGCAAAGGATAGAACCATTTCGGACGAAGAATTTGTGCGCAGCCTTTTTCAACCGCTCATCCAGGCTGGCAATGTCAAAGGTAGGAATCATGAACCGTTAGATCTGAACAAAAGCCAAACCAGTGGATTGTTGAACAATAAAGCAGATGTTCCAAAAGCTATGCGAAAAACGCTCTCTCTGTATGGATTAAGAGAACGAATGCTGCCGGCAATGAATGACTTCCTGGAGGACTATATCCGCACTGATAAACTGGACTCATTGCTCGACTCTCTTAAACGGTTATATAGGTCAGACGCTTCTCAGTCGTTTGCCATTGAAGAAACCATATCCAAAAAGCAAGGAGCACCCGCTCTGTTCACGCTTTTATTTCTGAAGGCTGTAGAAGTAAACAACAAAATCGAAGCCAATACAGGAACAGTCCTCTGGCAGAACGGTGTGGACTCCCTGAACTACACACAGGGCGATCTGTTCAGTTATGGATTTGATAACCGAAAGAGAGCAAGAAGCATTGTTGTTATCCCTGTTGAGACTACCTTCGAAACAAAAATCAGTTGGATGAAGGAAGCAGAGCTATATCCCCTTGTTTCCGCAAATACGATTCACGGGCAATGGCTGCATCGATGGGAACAATCTGGTAATGATATGCAATTGCTTGCCGATCAGATCCGTGGCAGACTGAAAGCGTATCGCATTGCGGGAGATTTCGATACAGATGGCCAATATAAGGTTCCGATAGGTACCGTTGTTGAAATCGACTCGAAAAATGCACGGTACTTTCTTTTGCCGATTGCCGAATTCGATTCTGAAAATCGAGCGCACAGTAATTGCGGGCAGATTCAAAAAGCCATCAATAATCTGATGGTTTACTATGATCGGTGTGGACAGGGCGATCTGCTGGCAATCCCCCTGCTTGGAACTGGCATGTCACGTGCTGGTCTCAGCTATCAGGCATCATTTAACCTGATACAATCAACAATACTCGCACATAAACATTTGGTACAAGGGAAAGTGCTCATAATCGCAACACCCGAAGCCTACGATCAAATCCAGATCGGAGGAGAAGCAGAGTGATGTATCGTACAAGAACGTATATCGCCGGAGCATGGATCGAGGATCAGGATCTGATCAATCAGCTCTACAGATGGAACGCAAGTAATTACTGGGGACTTAGTTTTTCTGATGCGCATGAACTGACGCAAGCAAGAGATGCCAGCTTGCCATGCAGCATCAAACGATCTCTGCGTGTACGGATGAACAGGTCAAAAGCATTTATCTTAGTCGTCAGCCCCATGATTGCTGTTTTGCGGAAGGGAAGCTGCCAATACTGCGGACTCTACCTGTCGAATTATCACAGATGCTTGAGCAGTATGCATGTGGACATGCGAAGTTTCATTGAATACGAGTGCGAAATGGCTGCTCGCGACAATATGCGGATTGTCGTGCTATACAACAGTCTGAACGTCGACAAAACCCAGTGCCCAGAAGCAGTTCGATATGAAGGTCAGCATATTGCTGCAAAGACCAATTCCAACGGTCGTGTGGATTGGGATTATCAGTCAATCAAGAACGCGATTATAGGCAGCTGATTCACTCCAAAAAATCCAAATAGCAATATCGAGTTGGACACATGAAGAGTTAAGCTTGTCTGGTAAGGAGAAGGAACGTTTAAGGGGCATTCGCGGAAGGAGCTGAAGGCGTCCGAAGGGAATACCCCTTAATCGTCGTGCCGGCCGACCGGGTCTATACCGCGAACAGTCTGTCCATCTCTTCACCGAATACCTCTTTCAGAGTTCTATATCCCGGCAGCTTTCGCAGCATAAAACCTGATCGGGCCTATGCCGCGATCCTTATCCCCTCTCTATTCTCCATTAAAACAGGAGCAGGGCCAGTTTTTTCAGCGCATATACTTTATTTATGCGGCGCGGGATGGTATAATGGAAAGGACAAAGCATCACGGGAGGGTCAAAGCCATGGCAGCACCATGTCTCATCGTCGTGGACATGCAGAACGACTTCATCTCAGGCGCCTTGGGCACGAAAGAGGCGCAGGCCATCGTCGAGCACGCAGCCGAGGCCATACGCGCGCGCCGCGCGGAAGGCTGGAAGGTGATCGCCACGCTCGACACGCACACGCGGGACTACCCCGCCACGCAGGAGGGCGCGCGCCTTCCCGTGGCGCACTGCATAAAGGGCACGTGGGGCTGGGCGGTCGAGGACCGCGTCGCACGGGCGCTTTCCGACGCGCCGCGCGTCGAGAAGCCTTCGTTCGGGAGCGTCGACCTGCCCGCGCGCGTGCGCGCGCTCTGCGGCGGCGCGCCCGAGAGGATCGCGCTCATGGGGCTGTGCACGGACATTTGCGTGGTCTCGAACGCGCTGATGCTCAAGGCGCACTTCCCGGAGACGCCCATGGAGGTGCTCGCCGGCTGCTGCGCGGGCGTGACGCCCGCGGCGCACGAGGCCGCGCTCAGCACCATGAAAAGCTGCCAGATCGACGTGACCGAATGAGGAGGAGACAGATATGGACCCCGCAAACTTCGACGCCGCAAAGGCGCGCGACAACTTAGTGAACGAGATCAGGAAGCTCGCCCGGGCGCAGGGCTTCAGCCGCGTGGTGCTGGGCATATCCGGCGGCAAGGACTCGACCGTGTGCGCCGCGCTGTGCGCCCGCGCGCTGGGCGCGGAGAACGTGTACGGCGTGATGCTGCCGGACGGCGAGCAGGCGGACATCGCCGACAGCCGCAGCGTGTGTGAGGCGCTCCACATCAACGCCCGCACGGTGAACATAGGCGAGATGCACGCCTCGCTCAAGCGCGCGACGGACCAGCTGGGTCCCGTGAACAGGGAGGGCGAGTTTTCCGTCCCCTACAGCCGCGCCAGCGACATAAACGTGGGGCCCCGCCTTCGCATGACCACGCTGCGCTACATCGCGCAGGCGCTGGGCGCGCGGCTGGTGGGCACGGGCAACCTGTCCGAGGCCACTGTGGGCTACTGCACGAAGGACGGCGACACGTCGTGCGACTTCGCCCTGCTTGGAAAGCTCACCAGCCTCGAGGTGGTACAGGTGGGCCTCGCCATGCCCGAGCTGCCGCGCGAACTGGTCGAGAAGACGCCCACGGACGGCCTGTCCGGCAAGAGCGACGAGGACAACATGGGCCTGAAGTACGCCGACATACACGCCTGGATACGCGAAGGCAGCTGCGGCGACCCCGAGGTCGACCAGCGCATCGCCGCGCGCGAGCGCGCCAACCGCCACAAGCGCGCCATGCCCGTCGTGCTCGATCCATTCAAAACTGAGGAGTGATGCCCGTATGCGCTTGGATCCCATCATCGTGTCGCTGCTCGACACGGACCTGTACAAGTTCAACATGGACCAGGTCATATTCCACAAGCACACCGACCTGGTCGGCGAGTACTACTTCCTCTGCCGCAACGAGGGCGTCGTGTTCACGCCGGAGATGCTCGGCGAGATCGACAGCCAGATCGACTACCTGTGCGGCCTGCGGTTCAGGAAGGAGGAGCTGGACTACCTGCGCTCCATACGCTTCATAAAGCCGGACTACGTCGAGTTCCTCAGGCTGTGGCACCCGCTCAGGGATTATGTCGAGACGTCGCTTGCGCCGGACGGCACGCTCTCCATCGTGGTGCGGGGGCCGCTGTTCTCCGCCATGCAGTTCGAGATCTACCTACTGGAGATCGTCAACGAGGTCTACTTCCGCATGAAGTACGACTACGAGGCGCTGCGCGAGAGCGCGAAGGAGCGCCTCGAGGCCAAGATCGAGGGCTTCCGCGAAGGGAAGTACACCTTCAAGTTCGCGGAGTTCGGCTGCCGCAGGCGGCTCTCCCGCGCGTGGCAGGACGTCGTGGTCAAGCGGCTGGCCGAACAGACCGGCTGCTGCGTGGGCACGTCGAACGTGTACCTGGCCAAGAAGCACGACCTGAAGCCCATAGGCACATACGCCCACGAATACGTGCAGATGTACCAGGGCATAGACGCGATACCGCTGGCCTACACCAACCACTACGCGCTGACGGACTGGTACGACGAGTATCGCGGCGACAACGGCACGGCGCTGACGGACACCATCACCACGGACCTGTTCCTGAAGGACTTCAACCGCGCGATGGTGAACAACTTCTCCGGCGTGCGGCACGACTCAGGCGACCCCTACGAGTGGGGCGAGAAGATCATACGCCATTACGAGCATTACGGCGTGGACCCCATGACGAAGACGCTGATGTTCTCCGACAGCCTGGACTTCGACCGCGCGCAGGCGCTCAACGACTACTTCTCCGGCCGCGCGAAGGTCTCCTTCGGCATAGGCACGTTCTGTTCAAACGACACGGGCGTCGAGCCGCTCAACATCGTGATCAAGCTGCAGACCGTGAACGGGCGGCCCGTGGCGAAGCTCTCGGACACGCCGGGCAAGGCGATGTGCCGCGACACGACCTATCTGGAATACCTGAAGAGGAGCGTGGATTTCAGGCTGGCGCGGGAGAAGTGAGGAAGGCGTCCGCGCCACTCTTGGCAATGCGGTGACATGGCGGCCTGGAGGCCGCCGATACGGGTGATGGTTCGAACGACGCTCCGCAGGGGCGCCATCCGTGGTGCCCGCCCGTTCGACGAAACCACCGTTGCAACATCATCCAACGAACCGACTGCCAGCCAACCGTAGGGACGCCATCCGGAGGACTGACTTTGATGAATGAAAAGCGCATGCAAAGAGTATGTAGATGTTTTGCCCCTCCAAAGGGTACACAGTTTGAGAAAGAAGGCTTGTACAGATGGAACTATATCATTGATGGGTATGTTGCTTTTCTCGACTCCGGAGAGCAGTGGAGTGCTGGAGAAATCGAGTTCTATCAACATTTCCAAATCATAAGTGGGAAACACATATTCGGATAATCGTGAGATATTTATGATACAGATGATCACAAGAGATATCTGCAAGAAATCTACAAACTCTACTGGATCGTCAGGAATGAAGAAGGAGCGTCTCATCGGGTGACAGGGCAAGGTTTCCATTGCCAAATACATCATTCCGCAGTCCTGATCATCGACTCGGATCAGGGCAATTGGATCAAGAATGAGGAAGATGAAGGACGCGTCGATTTCCTCACCTGAGTAATACCGGATCCATTTCTTGATGAGGACGAAGAACCTGAAGATGATCTTGAAAGTCCAACTTGATATCGCAATTGGTGACAAAGTTTTTTCGTCATATGATTGCATTCATCTTCATTATATGATAATATCACGTTATGGATTCCCCGTGAAGGAGGCGCGCTGCCATGAAGAAGATCGTTTCCCTGCTGACGGCCGTGATGCTGCTGCTGACGATGACCGGCATTGCGGAGATCGTCGAAGAGGAGATCGAGGTCGTCCCACCGCCCTTCGACGCAGAGACCTATGCCGAGATGGCCGAAGAGACGCCCGCCGAAGCCGAAGAGCCTCCCGCCGGGACCGATGAAATGCCCGCCGAGGAGGTCTATGACCCATTCGCCGAGGGCGAATACGACGCGTGGATCTATGCGGGCGACGAGGAGGTCGTGCCCGCGCCCGAAGACGACGAGATCACGGACCGCACGGCCAGGGGCGCGGACGGCTTTGTCCGTGAAGGATTTTTTTACGCGCGGATCAACGACGACATGACCTGCACGCTCACCAACTGTTCCGTCATGAGCGATGTCGTGATCCCCGAAAAGATCGCGGGCTACACGGTCACGGCGATCGACGAATTCTGCTTTTCCAAGTCCGATCTGACATCCGTCACGGTGCCGAAGAGCGTGACGAGCGTAGGACAGAAGGCCTTCGAATACTGCGGAAGGCTCAAAAGGGCGACGTTCAAGTCGAAGTCTCTTGCGCTGGGCTACCGCGCCTTCCAGCACTGCGGCGCGCTCATGGAGGTCACGTTCGCCGACGACATGGACTACTTCTGGATGGACAAGCTGACGTTTCTGTACTGCGTGTCGCTGCACACGCTGCGCGTGCCCCGGGCGATCGATCCGGCGTGCGCCGCCGACAAGGCGTTCAAGCGCTGCAGGAACCTCACGCTGACGTTCGAGGAAGGCATCACGGAGATCCCCAAGGGCTTCATCGCAGACAGCATAGAGCTCCCCGAGGTCGTGCTGCCCGCGTCCGTTGAAATGGTGCGCAACAGCGCGCTCTCAGGGCTTACGGACGCGACCGTATACATCGCCAACGACGACCTGCACGTCTACCATCAGAACGCGCTGGTCGGCTGCAGGCTGATCTACGCGACAGAGAACAGCCGCGCCTGGCGCAACCTGAAGGCGCTGGGCCTGCCGCTTGCGACGTATCCCAGCATGATCAGCCCCACGTCCATAGAGCCCGTCGACCGGGTCGACGGCGCGCCTTATCACGCGTTGTATCTCGCCGTGGGCGACGCGCGCATGCTGGACGTGCGCATGACGCCCGCGAGCGCGAACGCCCCGATCAAATGGACCTCGAAGGACACGGACGTCGCCACGGTCACGAAGGACGGCACCGTCAAGGGCATAGCGCCGGGCGAGACGGACGTCGTGATCAAGGCGGACAACGGCGTCAAATACACGCTGCACGTGACCGTGCACGAACGGGGCAGCGCCGCGTGGATCAGCAAGGTCACGATCAAGGAGAAAGAACCCTTCAGGATGAACGTGGGCGAGAGCATACAGCTGCACGCCACCGCGACGCCCAAGGGCGCCGAACCTGGGTTCACCTGGAGGGCGACCGGCGACGTGGACGCCGTGAGGGTCACAAAGGACGGCTATGTGACGGCGCTCAAATACGCCAACCCGACCATCACTGTCACTGCGGTCACCGGCGCGACGGCGAGCATACACATAAACATCGTCGACCCGTACAGGCCTATAGGGCTGTCCTTCAAACAGGGCGGCAAGGTGTCGGTCGACCTGCAGGAGACGCTCAGGCTGACGCCCGTGTTCTCGCCCAACACCGCCTCCTCCCAGCTCACGTGGACGAGCTCGAACGAGGAAGTGGCGAAGGTCTCCCAGAAGGGTCTGATCAAACCCGTGGCCGTGGGCACGACGAAGATCACCGCCGTGACGGAGAATAGGATCAAGTGCACCGTCACCGTGAACATCACCGACAGGCAGCCCACGGCCGTATCGGTCAAACAGGGCGTCAAAAAGACAGTCGCCGTGGGCGACAGCTTCACGCTCGACCCCGTGCTCGAGCCCGCCAACGCCCTGACATCGCTCACGTGGCGGTCCGGCGACAAGAGCGTGGCGGGCGTATCATCCGACGCGAACGGCCGCTGCACGGTGACGGCGAAGAAGGCGGGCGTGACCGCCGTCACGCTGTCGACCGCCAACGGAAAGACTGCGACGTTCACGCTGACCGTGGTCGAACCGGAAAAGCCCAGGTCCGTGGTCATAACGCAGGGCGGCAGCGCGACCGTCGACATCGACAGGACGCTTTCGCTCACGGCGACCATGCAGCCCGCGCTGGCCAGGAGCAGGCTCACCTGGACCTCCTCCGCCCCCAAGGTCGCGCGTGTCAGCGCCGACGGCGTCGTGACGCCGCTCAAAGAAGGCACGGCGAAGATCACCGTGAAGACCGAGAACGGGAAGAAGGCGACCATCAGGGTCAAGGTCGTGGACCCGTACAAGCCAACGGGCATAAAGATCTGGCAGGGCGAAAGCATGCTGGTCGACCTGGGCACGAAGACCGCGCTGCTTGCGTACCTCTCGCCCTCCGACGCGCGCACGACGGTCACGTGGAAGAGCAGCAACAGCAAGGTCGTCAGCGTGACGGACGGCGGCTACGACGGCCAGCGCTACTACGCGGGATGGATCACGGCGCACAAGGAGGGCAAGGCGAAGATCACCGCCGCCACCGCCAACGGCAAGAAGGCGACCTTCACCGTGAACGTGCAGGATCCCTACAAGCCGCAGAGCATAGCGATAAAGCAGGGCGACCGCATCGTGATGAACGTGGGCGAAAGGCTCGCGCTCGAGACGAAGATCACACCGGCGCTGGCCGGAAAGAGCGCGCGCACGTGGAAGAGCTCCAGGAGCAAGGTCGCGGCGGTCGACGGCGCGGGCACGGTGACGGCCTACCGCAAGGGCACGGCGAAGATCACCGTGGCCACGGCCAACAAGAAGAAGGCGGCGATCACCGTGGAGGTCGTGGACCCGTATGAGGCGCTGGCGATCACGCCGCAGCCCTCGGAAAAGGTGGTGCTGCGCGCCGGGCAGACGCTGCAGCTGGGCGCGATGCTGAGGCCCGCCACGGCGAGGGCGACGCTCAGCTGGGCCACCAGCCGCAAGTCCGTGGCGACGGTGTCGAACAAGGGCCTTTTGACCGCGGTCAAAAAGGGCAGCGCGACCATCACGGTCAGGACCGACAACGGACTGAAGGCGAGGATCAAGGTCGAAGTGATCGACGCGAAATAGCCGAAAGCATGCAGGGCCGATCCCATACCGGGACCGGCCCTGTCACTGTTTTGGTGTCCGTCCGTGTCAGGTGTGCGCGGAGCGCGTCGAAACGACGCTTCCAGTCTTGCGGTCGACCACGACGACGACCGCGCCGTAGCTCCACGCGCCCGTGGAATACGTGATGGCCACGTAGGCGTACTTGTTGTCCGTGTCCACATCCTCCATGATGATGCTCACGAAGCCGTACCGGCTGTAGACATAGCCCTCGGCGATGTACTTGCAGTCGGACGCCGACAGCAGGCTCGGCTCGGGCTTCTTCGTAGGCTTCGGCGTGGGCACGGGCGTGGGCGCCGGTGACGGCGCCGCGACGGCGCTTGCGGAATACAGCACCTCCAGCGTGTGCGGGTCCGCCACGCCGGTCACCTCGAGGCCGTTGAGCTTCTGGAACGAGGCGACCGCCCACTTGGTCTGTTCGGTGTATGTGCCGTTTGCCTTGCCCGGGTTGTAGTACATCGACGCAAGCTTGTTCTGGAGCTTCAGCACGTCGTCGCCCTGCATGCCCTCCGAGAGCTGCGTGTAGGTCGTTTCCGAAAAAGCGATGCACGAGATGCATGTCATGACCGCCAGCAGCGCGGCCAACAGGCGTATGGATATCCTCATCGCGTTCCCTCCGTTCTTCACGAGATCTGGTCGACGACCTCGGCCAGCATCTCGTTGTACAGGTCGATCGAGACCGGCCACGCCTCGTCGCTGGCCATCTCCATGGAGATGCGCGCCTTGACGGGATCGCAGTCGTAGATCCTGCCATAGCAGGTCGTCGTCGGGTGCATCTGGAACATCACCACCACGTAGTCATCGCCCACGGCAAAGGCGCATGAGGCCGTGGCGTCCTTCTTCCCCACGAATATCGGCTTTGAATAGTCGATCTCGCGGCTGTTGTCCTGGTAATAGTATTCAAGCGTCAAAAGCGCGGCCAGCGTCGCGCGGTTGCGCTCCGCCAGCGTCAGATCCGTCGCCGAGGTCAGCTGGCTCGAAACGGACTCCATCATCATGCTCTGGAAATACGTGAGGTCGCTCATGCCCTCCTCCGCAAAGGCGCCCAGCGCGTTAAGCAGCAACAGGCACACCACCACAACCAGTAACCGTCTCTTCATGTCGTCCCTCCTTCATCCATGGTCCCATGTCCGTCGTTCGGTCGCAGGTCTCCCTCCCCTCTTTATGCAGCATTCATGCCTCCGCGTTTTTTTGCAGTATCTCCAGCTTTCGCCTGTTATCTTCCACCGCGCTGCGTATCGCCTCGACGTGCTCGAACAGGCAGCCGAACCAATAGAGAGGCAGCCCGCCCACGATGGAGCCTATGACGCCTACCCCGCTGTAGATCATCATCATCTTCCCAGCATAGGCGTTGTTTCCGGCGCTTTCAAGGGATGTGTAGTAGGATCCGCCGTAGACCGAGGCGTATTCCATATAGTCCTTGTCTTCGTTATAGTTGTTCAGCCCTACGCAAAAACAAATGGCACACGCGACCGCGCCCACGACCATCAATACGCCTGCCAATGTCTTTATCACCGCTCCCATGCCGTTGCCTCCTCAAATCGACGGAACCGTCGTTCATCACGCTCCGTTAAGATGCGTGTCAACCAGTATAACATCATATTTCATTCACGTCAAGCTTTGTCGAATTGTTTTAAATTCCTGCATCAAATATCGACAGTTGGCAAAAATCTTCCGCCGTTTTGGCGCATGATCGGCTTTACTTGCATTATGCGATATGATACAATGATGTCAAAGGGAGGGTTTTCCTATGCGCAAAACAAAGATCATCTGTACGATAGGGCCGGCGAGCGCTTCCGAAGAGACGCTGACGGCCATGGCCAGGGCGGGCATGAACGTCGCCCGCATCAACTTTTCCCACGGCACATACCCGGAGCACAAGGAGAAGATGGACGCCGTGAAGCGCGTGCGTGAGGCGCTGGGCACGTCCATCGCGATCATGCTCGACACGAAGGGCCCGGAGTACCGCATCAAGACCTTCGAACACGGCAAGGTCATGCTGAAGGAGGGCGACAGGTTCACGCTGTGCGTGGACGATGTGGTGGGCTGCGAGAAGTGCGTCTCCGTCAACTACGCGGGCCTGGCCGACGACCTGGCGCCCGGCGACAGGGTGCTTCTGAACAACGGGCTTTTGGCGCTGGACGTGGACGAGATCGAGAACGGCGAGATACGCTGCACCGTCGCCATAGGCGGCGAGCTGAGCAACCGCAAGAGCATGTCCTTCCCCGGCAAGGTGCTCAATCAGGTCTACCTGAGCGAGGTCGACAAGCAGGACCTGCTGTTCGGCATAGAGCAGGGCGTGGATTACGTCGCCTGCTCGTTCGTGTCGCGCAGGCAGGACCTCGTGGACGTGCGCACGTTCCTGGACGAGCACGGCGGCAGCCACATCGCGCTGATCGCAAAGCTCGAGAACCAGTCCGGCATAGACAACGTCGAGGATATATGCACCATGTGTGAGGGCATCATGATCGGCCGCGGCGACATGGGCGTGGAGATCCCCTACGAGCACCTGCCCGCCGTGCAGAAGAAGCTGATCACGAAGTGCCGCATGATCGGCAAGCGCGTGATCACCGCCACGGAGATGCTCGAATCCATGATACACAACCCGCGCCCCACGCGCGCCGAGATCAGCGACGTGGCGAACGCCGTGTACGACGGCACCAGCGCCATCATGCTCTCCGGCGAGACGGCGGCGGGCCAGTACCCCGTGGAGTCCGTGGCCGTGATGGCGAAGATCGCCGAGGCGACCGAGAACGAGATCGACTACGCCGCGCGCTTCCACGACACGGCGTTCATCACGCACAACACCGTCGACGCCATATCGCACGCTACGTGCCAGATGGCCATAGACATAGGCGCGAAGGCCATCGTAGCCTGCTCGCTGTCCGGCGGCACGGCGCGCATGATATCGCGCTTCCGCCCGCCGGTGGACATCATAGGCATCACCACGTCCGAATCCACCATGCGCAAGCTGGCGCTGTCGTTCGGCGTGATACCGGCGCTCAGCGCGGAGTACAACTCCACGGACGTGCTGTTCTTCGTGGCGACGCAGGTCGCGCGCGAAAAGCTCAAACTGCAGCCCGGCGACAAGATCGTGATCACCGGCGGCATACCCAACGGAAGGTCGGGCAACACGAACCTGATCAAGGTCGAGGTGATCTGAACCGGGCGGGACACTGCAACAGGGGGGCGGCCTCTTTCGAGGCCGCCCCCCTGTCATGCGCGTCTGTCATAAGAACGGCGTGTCGACGATGAACGGTATCCCGTGGTCGTACGCGTACCACATCGCCTTGCTCCCGAACTGTCCGAAGATGTGCACGCCGTCGCTGCCCGCGAAGGCGTCCGACGCGATCGACGTCGTGTCGTAGGGGATCTCGATCAGCACGAGATCTTCGCAGTCCGCGAACGCGCGCTTGCCGATCGTCTTGACGTGTGGGTTGGGATTCGAGTTTTGCTTCCCCCAGATGACTGCGACGGACGTACCTTCGAAGGCGCTCTCGCCGATCGTCTCCGCATCCGTCGGATAGTAGGATACATTCTCGATGTATTCGAAATCCTCGGGATCGTCCGTCACGATCATCACGCTCTTGTCGACAGAGACGCAGTGGTAGCCGTCGATCCCGCTCGACCACGTGTTGATATCAGTGCCGCTCAGCGTGCCGTGCAGATAGGCGCCGCGCGCACCGCAATCCGGGATCCAGAGCTGCCTTAAGCTGTTGCGGTGGAGCCTGACCACGTCGAGGTAGCCCGAACCGGACAGCTTGACCGCTGTCAGCCCGCAGTTCACCGCGTCGAGCCTGTCGAGTTCATCACAGTGTCCGAGGTCGAGCGCGCCGTTCAGCGGGTTATCGTCGATATAGAGCTCGCTGAGCCAGTGCGAGATATGCCGCCCGAGCGCCTCAGGATCGTTCAGGTGACACCGGTTGAGCCGCAGTATTTTCAGATCCGGCAGGTCGTCGAGCACCGTCAGGTCCGGGGCGGCGGAAGAATAGCTCAGATCGAGTTCCTTCAGATCCCGCAGTCCGCGCAGCCATGACAGGTCGTCCGTGCCGATGTTCGCACAGGACACGGTCTCGAGCTTCACGGCATTGGGGTCGTATCCAACATCCGTGATGTCGGTCTCGGACATATACAGGCTCGTGAGCTCCTCGAACGGCGTGATGTCCAAAGCGCCGTCGACGGGGTTGCCTTCGATGTTCAGATAGTACAGATTCGTGAACACCTCGATGCCCGTCAGGTCCTCGATCTCCAGGCCGCAGATCTCCAGTTCCTCCGTCCTGCCGATCTCCCTGGGGCTCAGCATGTGGTCCTTGTTCTGGTCAAAGTCGTTGTCCTTGTCGTCGAGGAAGGTCCGCAGTTTTGCGTCCGGGAAATGCTCCGCGTCCAGCGGGACCAGGCCCGTGCCCGTGACCTCCGTATCGGCGTCCACATACAGATAGCCTATGGAATGCCCCTGCTGGTCGGCAGGACCTTCGTAGGAGACGGTGCCGTCGGTGTTGTCCGACCTCTCGCCGTCTCCGACGATCTGTCTCAATATCGGGCATCTGGTCAGGTTCAGGACGCCTATGTCGTTCCCGGTCAGCGACACCTCCGAAAGCTGCGAATATGACGGGAAGTAGAGGTATCTGAGCCCGTTCCCGTTTGCGTACAGCTGCCACAGCACGCCGTTGTAGCTGATGTCGAGCGTCTGTATGCCATTGTTGTCAACGTCCAGCTGCTCCAGCAGCTTGTTGTTCGAAAGCGTCAGCGATGTGATCTGGTTGTCATAGCAGAATAGCATGCGCAGGTTCGTCAGGCGCCAGGTATCCAGGTCCGTCAGCTGATTGTTCGAACAACTGACGAACTCCAGAAGCGTGTTCTTGCTCAGATCCAAAGCCGTCAGGGCGTTGTCCCCCACATACAGCTTCTTGAGCGCGGTGAAATATCCCACGCCCGTCATGTCCCCGATGCCCGCGCTGGTCAGCCTGAGCTCCGTCACCGCCTCGATCTCGGCGTCGCTCAGCAGGTTGTCGCCGTCCGTGTCGATGTTCTGCTGGACATACCTGCGGAACTTGTAGTCCGGGAAGTTCCGGTTGTTGACGGCGACGCCCTCGCCGTAGTAGAGCTCGGTATCCGTCGGCAGATACAGGGATCCGTCGTCCGCGGAATAGATGAGCGTGGAGCTTCCCAGTATCGAACTGGTGCCGTTGATCACCACATCCACAAGCTTAGGGCAGGCGGAGATGTCCAGCCGGGCCAGGTCGTTGTACTCTACCTTGACTCTGCTGAGCTTCGTGTTGCGGCTCAGGTCGATCGTGGTCAGGCGGTTCAGTGCACAGTACAGCGTCTCCAGCTGCGTATTGCGCGTCACATCCAGCGCGCTCAGCACCGTATTCGTGCAGTTGAGATACGTGAGCCTCGTGTTCTTGGTAACGTCCAGCGTATTGAGCGGGTTCGCCTCGCAGACCAGCTTTTTCAAGTATATAAGCCCGCTGACGTCGATGGAGTCCAGATTATTATGGTCGCAGATGAGCTCCTCGAGCCACGTGTTGTTGCTCAGATCGAAATTGCCGTTCAGGCTGTTCACCTTGTTGCCGCTCACGTTGAGAGAGGTCAGCCGCGGGAAGTACTCTATGCCCTTCAGTGAGACGAGGTTCGTGGATGTGTCGCTCAGATCCATTTCGTCGACGGTCATGGCCTCCCGATAGTCCAGTATGCCGTTGCCGTTCGTGTCGCAATGCGAAATCACGTAATTGCGGAATACCACGTTGGGAAAGCGCGTGGAATCGATCGTGTACGGGTCGTGCGGCACTATGTTCGCGATCTTGACGACCATACACCTCTCGTCCCCCGGTCGCTCGACGTTGTAGTAGATCCCGTCGACGGAGGCTCCAGCGTGATCCGTGAATGCGTTCGGATAGTCGGTGAAGACCCAGATCTTCAGATAGTAGTCTCTGCCCTTCACGAACGTCGTGTTCTGCATCTTATAATACTTGCCGTCCGTGCCGTTTTCATACCACGCGCTGTCGGATATGTGGTACAGCGCGCCTGTCGGCGCGGAAAGCGACGCCCTGTTCGCGGCCTCCGATTCGCCCGCCGCCGGGAACGAAAAGCCGGTGAGCGCTACGGATGATACGGTCTTCTGCGTCTCCGCCTGCGCGCAGACGCCCAGCAGCAGCGCGGCCAACAACGCCGCGGCCAAAAGCAATGTCCTTTTCATGGGTCCTTCCTCCCCTGATCGGATGGCGGTCGCATCGTCAGATCCTTAAAGAGCATCGTTCGGTCGGTCCGTGCGCGTATGTTATCATCTTATGAACATTCTATCACAACGCCCGCAGTTTTGCAAGATGAACGCAGCCTTTGACATCATAGAAAGCGCCGCCGCGACAGCGCCTGCGTCGCAGCGGCATTCGTAAGCTATTGATTCTTAATTCTGAATTCTGAATTACCTCTCATTTGGCAGCACCACGGTGAATTCCGTCCCCTCTCCCACGCGGCTGTGCACCTCGACGCGGCCATGGCAGAGGTCCACGATGCGCTTCACAAGCGACAGCCCCAGGCCGTTGCCCTGCTGCGCGTGCGCCGTGTCGCCCTGATAGAACTTTTCGAATATGCGCGCCTGCACCTCCTCGGTCATGCCCTCGCCGTGGTCGCGCACGGTCACGACGATGCCCTGCGGCTGCCTGTGGCAGGCGATGTGCAGCGTGCCGCCCTGCGGCGAGAACTTGATCGCGTTGCCCAGCAGGTTCACCCACACGTGGCTCATCATCTCTTCATTGCCCAGGTAATCGACCTCGTCCAGATCCAGATCCAGCTCCAGCTCCTTCGCGCTCCACTGCTTTTCGAGCAGCAGTATGGACCGCCTGAGCTGTTCGTCCAGCGAATACAGCTGCTTGTCCGCGACGATCTGCTGGTTCTCGAGCTTGCTCAACAGCAGCACGTTCGAAGACATGTTCGCAAGGCGTTCGGACTCGGTCACGATGATGGACGCGTACTCCCGGCGCTGTTCCTCGGTCAGGTCGTCGCGCTCCAGCTGCTTGGCGAAGCCGCGTATGGACACGATGGGCGTCTTGAACTCGTGCGAGAAGTTGTTGATGAAGTCCGTGCGGAACATCTCTATGCTGCCCAGCTCCTCCGCCATGTCGTTGAACGAGTGCGCCAGCTGTCCCACGTCGCCCTCCAGCCCCGTCTCGTCCACGCGCACGTCAAAGTCGCCCTCCGCCACGCGCGACATGGCGTTGGCGATCTCGTCGAGAGGCCTGAGCCGCATGCGCCCCAGCGGCATGGATATGGTCAGCGCGAAGAATATCAGCATGACCACCACGATGGCTGGCCCGCCCATGTGCGTGAGCAGGAACGCGGGCACCAGCCCCAGCAGGAAGAATACCAGGTAGAAGCCGCCCGCCAGCAGGCTCGACACCACCAGCACGAACGCCATGTACGTCAGCAGCAGCGCCGTGAACGAGTGTCTGGGAG
The DNA here is from genome assembly GCA_015056395.1 of Clostridiales bacterium. GTDB lineage: Bacteria > Bacillota > Clostridia > Christensenellales > Aristaeellaceae > Faecivicinus. The sequence goes on along the minus strand of SVGK01000003.1, from coordinate 8,286 downwards.
GCCGCCTCATGCCTTTTTCACCGCCTTGTAGCCAAGGCCGCGCACGGTCACGATGTCGAAGTCCGGGCTGCCGCGGAAGTGGTCGCGCAGGCGGTTGATGTGCACGTCCACCGTGCGCTCGTCCGTCTCGGAATCCATGTCCCAGATCTCGTCCATGAGCTGGCGGCGCGTGAATATCTTGTTGGGATAGCTCAGAAGCTTGAAAAGCAGCAAAAATTCCTTGCGCGGAAGCTCCAGCACCTCGCCGGGCACGGTCACGGTCAGCGCGTCGTAGTCCAGCACCGTGTCTCCCACGGTCAGCCTGTGTTCATTGACCACCTTGGCGCGCCTGAGCAGCGCGGCGATGCGCAGCACCATCTCCTCCTCGTCCACGGGCTTGACCATGTAGTCGTCCGTGCCGATCAGGAAGCCCTTGCGCTTGTCCACGGGCTTCTCCTTGGCGGTGACCATCAGTATGGGCAGGTCGCTGCCCGCCTCGCGCAGCTCCCGCGTGAACTCATAGCCGTCCATGCGCGGCATCATGATGTCCAGCACGATCAGGTCGACGTGCTTGCGGTCGAGCACCTCGAGCGCCTCTACGCCGTCCCGCGCGGGGATCGGATCGTAGCCGTTCTGGCGCAGCACCGCCTCCATAAGCTTGCGCGCGTTGGCGTCGTCTTCGACAACAAGTATGTTGAACACTCGGATCACCCCGCAAAATATCGTTTTTGGTATTATAGCTGAAGGATATGAACCGGAGATGAATCCCCAATTCAGGATCAAGGATTCAGGATCAATGGCTTGGATGTTCGGAGCATCGGGATAGACAAAAAGCAAATGATTGCGGCGGCTGCAGCGTCGGCCGTAGCGGCGGCTATCAGCCGCCACGGTCATCCCCGTACCGGGAACAGAAAGACCGTGCGATCCCGCGCGGCGGACGCCCCATGGGGCGTGCCTGCGGGCGAACGGTCCGCTTCCGTCTCGAATGATATGCGCCGTTCAGGTGCGATGACCAGGGCGGACGCCATGAATGGCGTCCCTACGGCGCGCTTGTTCGCTTTGCCGGGGCATTTGCGTACAGCACCCCTGTCCCGCACAGCGACCCGCCGCCGGCCATTGATTCTTAATTCTGAATTCTTAATTCTGAATTTTGACTCTGATTTGCTCCCATTCCACAGATCACACCGTCACGCCATCACCATCGCCATCAGCGCCGGCACCGTGGCCAGGCTCAACAGCGTGCTCAGCAGCACCGTGTTCGCCGCCACGTCCTGGCCCTGTCCCAGTATCTCCGCAAAGCTCAGCACCAGGTTGCCCACGGGCATCGCGCACAGTATCACGATCGTGCGCGCGAACTCGCGCTCCACGGGCGCAAAGTACAAAAGCGCGAACGCCATCAGCGGGAACGCGATCTGCTTGAGCGCGCACGCAGCGTACTGCGCGGGGCGCGTGAACATAGGCTTGATCGGTATCACAGCCAGGCGCATGCCCAGTATCAGCATGCACAGCGGCGTGGACATGGTGCCCAACACGTCAATGAACTTGACCACCGTCGCCGGCAGGTCGATGCGGCCGAAGAACACGATCAGCGCCGCGCCCATGGCGATCACGGACGGGTTCAGGAAGACCTTCTTGACCGATATGTAATTGCGGTCGCGCGTGTAGATGAACGACACCGCCGTCCACATGAGCATGTTCATCGCAAGGAAGAAGCCTGACGTGAACGCGACGCCCTGCGGATACTCCGGCATCAGCGCCTCGACCATGGGTATGCCCATGAAGCCGCAGTTGCCCATGGCGGCCGAGACCACGATGATGCGGTATATGACCTTGTCCTGCTTCTTCCTGAGCAGGAAGTAGCACAGCGCCAGCATGCCGCCCATCATCACCACGCCGCACACGAAGGCGATGCCCAGGTATTTGACCATGTAGCCGGACAGCTCGACCTTGTGCATGGCGTACATGGTCTGAAACGGCGCGCACGCGTACAAAAGCACGTTGGCGAACGAGGGTATGTCGTCCTGCGGGATCTTCTTGAACCTGACCAGCAGGTATCCCGGCACCGAGTACGCCAGCATCAAAAGCACCGTCTGAAGCGTGATCCAAAAGCTCATATACCGTCAACTCCGTTCCTGTTCCGCGATGCGCTCCGCCAGGTCGTTCAGGTAGACCCAGCGCTCCGTCTTCTCCTCGAGCGCGCGCTCCGCCTCTTCGCGCGCCTGCGTGAGCTCCGTCAGCTTCTGGTAGTCGCTGGCGTTTTCGGCGATGTCCCTGTCCAGTTCCGCAAGCCGCTCCTCCAAAGCGGCGATGTCTTCGTCGATCGTATCGTACTCGCGCTTCTCCGCGAACGTGAACTTCAGCTTCTGTTCGTGGCTTCCCCTGTGCGGCTGCTCCTTGCCCCGGGGCTGCGCCTTCCTGGGCGCCTGTTCGCGCGCGCGGCCGTTCAGCCAGTCCGTATAGCCGCCCTCCGTGCGCAGCACGCGCCCGTCGCCCGGAAGCTCCAGTATGCATTTGCTCACCTTGTCCAGGAAGTACCTGTCGTGCGACACGGCGATCACCGCGCCGGGGAAGTCGGCGAGGTAGTCCTCCAGTATCGTCAGCGTCTCCACGTCCAGGTCGTTCGTGGGCTCGTCCAACAGGAGTATGTTCGGCGCGGCCATCAGTATGCCCAGCAGATAGAGTCTGCGCCGCTCGCCGCCGGACAGCTTGCCTATGGCCGAGAACTGCAAATCCGATGTGAACAGGAAGCGCTCCATCATCTGCGTGGCGCTCTGCCGTCCCTCCGTCGTGTCAAGATACGGGGCGACCTCGTGTATGTAGTCGTAGGGGCGCTTGTCCTTCGGAAGCTCCGCCGCCTCCTGCGTGAAATAGCCTATGCGCACCGTCGCGCCCTTTTCGACCGTGCCGCCGTCGGGCTCGAGCGCGCCCGCCATCAGGTTGAGCAGCGTGGACTTGCCCGCGCCGTTCCTGCCCAGTATGCCTATGCGGTCGTCCCTGAGCACCGTGTAGCTGAAGTCGTCTATGACCGCGCGGCCGCCCAGCGCCTTGGACACGTGGTCCAGTATCAGCGTCTTCTTCCCCATGCGGCTGGCGCCCGCCGCGATGGCCATGGGCGCGGCCGCGCGCTCCGGCTCGGCGGCCTTCAGCGCCTCGTAGCGCGCGATGCGCTCCGTGCTCTTCGTCGAGCGCGCCCGCGCGCCGCGCATGATCCACGCCGTCTCGCGCTTCAGAAGCGCCTGCCGCTTGCGCTCGGACGCCTGCTGCATCTCCACGCGCTCCGCCTTCAGCGCGAGATACTTCGACCAGTTCGCCTCGTACTCGAAGGTCTTCCCGCGGTCCAGCTCGACGATGCGGTTGACGACGTTCTCGAGGAAATAGCGGTCGTGCGTGACCATCACGAGGCCGCCCGTGAACCGGGACAGCTTCTCCTCCAGCCACGTGACCATGTCCGCGTCCAGGTGGTTGGTCGGCTCGTCCAGTATCAACACGTCCGCCGGATGCACGAACACAGCCGCCAGCGCCACACGCTTGCGCTGCCCGCCGGACAGCGTGCCGACCTTCTGCTCCATGTCGGTGATGCCCAGGCGCGTCAGGTTCGCGCGCGCCTCGTATTCGTTCAGCGCGCGGAACTCCGCCGGGTGGCTCTTGAACACCTGCTCGAGCACCGTGAGCTCCGGGTCCATGTCGGGGACCTGCTCGAGCATGCTCACCTGCACGTTGGGATCGCGCGTGACGCTGCCCTCGTCCGGCTCCTCACGCCCCGAAAGCACGCGCAGGAACGTGGACTTGCCCGTGCCGTTCACGCCGATCAGGCCTATGCGGTCGCCGGCGTTCACATAGAGCGTGACGCCGCTGAGCAGCTGTTTCATGCCGTAGTTCTTGGAAATGCCTTCCGCGGTCAAGAGCATGGAGAGATACTCCTTTTCATATGGGTCTTCACCGTCATTATACGGCGATGCGTGCGCAAAAGAAAAGAAGGAAACGGTTAAACAACAGCCGTTCCCCGCAATCTGACGACGCGCGCGCCCATCAGCGCCGCGGCCTCCGGGTCGTGCGTCACCATGAGCACGGGCCGCCCCGCGGCCAGCGCCTTCGTCCGCGCGATGGCGATGCCGCGCGTGTCCTCGTCCAGGCCGTTGAACGGCTCGTCCAGCACGAGGAACTCCGCCCCGCTCATCAGCGCGCGCAGCAGGCACACGCGCCTTCGCATGCCGCCCGAAAGCTCCCTGACGGGCTGCGCCTCGCTGCCCGCAAGCCCCATGCGGCCGAGCTCCCCGACGACCCGCTCGCGCGAAAGCCCCGTGTTCACGAGGCGTATGTTGCTCACGGCGTCCATGTCCTCGATCAGCCTGTCCTCCTGGAACACGACGCCCGTCGAAGCGCGCTCAAGGCCCGTGACCGTGCCGCTATCGGGCCTGAGCAGGCCTAAGAGTATGTTGATGAGCGTGGTCTTGCCCGCGCCGGACGGCGCCATGAGGCACACCGTCTCGCCCGGCTCTATCGAAAACGACACGCCGTCCAGCACGACACGCCCTTCGAACGCCTTGCGCACGGACTCGATACTGACTGTCTGCATGCCAAAGCCCTCCTATACGCGGCGCAGCCGCCGCGCCAGCGCGTCGAGCAGCATGATCGCGAGCCTCTCGCACACCACGGACAACAGCACGATGGCCACGGTCCACGCGAACAGGTCCTGCGTCTCCAGATAGACCTTCGCGCGCTGCAGCCTTTCGCCTATGGAGCCGACAGGTATGCCGATCACCTCCGCGGCGATGCCGCTCTTCCACGCAAGCCCCAGCCCCAGCTTCACGCCTGCGCGGAAATAGGGCATCACCTGCGGCGCGGTCACATGGGCCGCGCGGCGCAGCAGGGGCACGCGGAACACACGCGCCATCTCGCGAAGCTTCGGATCGACGGCGTCGAGGCCGTCCAGCGTGTTGGTGTAGATGATCGGCAGCACCATGAGGAACGATATCAGCACGCTCAGACGCTTAGCCGAGAACCAGATCAGCGCCACGATGATGAAGCTGGCCACAGGCACCGCCTTGACCGTCAGCATGAACGGCGCGACGAGCTCCCGCACGACCGCGCTGCGGGACGCCAGCGCCGCCAGCGCCGCGCCCGCGGCCGTCGCCAGCAGGAAGCCCGTGAGTATGCGCGCCATGGTGTAGGCCGCCGCGCGCCAGAATGCCGCCTCGATACAAAGTTCGCCCAGGCGCACGAGCGTGCGCACGGGCGAAACCAGCAATATCTCTTTGCCCACGGCCATGCTCGCCAGCTGCCAAACGCACAGCCAGACGAGCACCGCCCAGGGCCTTATACCTTGTCCCGTATGCTTCATCACTTCGTGAAGTAGAAGTCGTCCCCCGGGACCTGCCCGCCGACGGCAGCGGGATCCTCGGCGCACAGCGCGGCCAGATAGCCGCCCAGCTTGGCCTTCAATTCGTCGCCCTCGATCAGCACGATGTTGCATGCCGGCAGCGCGAGCTTCGCCACGGGCTCCGGCACGATGTCGAACTTGCCCACGAGCGCCGCCGCGGCGTCGTTGTCCTCATTGACGAAAGCGACGGACTGAGCGTAGGCGTCCATGAAGCGCACGACCTCGTCGTGGTGCGCCTCGGCGTATTCCCTGCGCACGACCACGGCGCCCGTGATCATCGCGGAGGGGGCTTCCGCGTCCGCCTGGAGCTTGTCCCATTCCTTCGTCAGGTCCAGCACGACGGTGAGCGGCTTTTCAGCCTTCATCGTGGCGGTGGTCACGAAGGGCTGGGGCAGCATCGCCACGGCGTTGTCCTCGTTGATGAGCGCGTTCAGGCACTCGGCGTGCTCGCTCTTCCATTCGACGGTCACGTCGGCCTGCGGATCCAGCCCATTGCCCTTCAGTATGTAGTTGAGCGCATATTCAGGCGTCGCGCCCTTGCCGGAGGCGTAGATCGTTTTGCCCTTCAGGTCCTCGACGGAGGTAACGGTCGGCGCGTCGCCGCTCTCGAGTATGTACAGCACGCCCAGCGTGTTGACCGCCAGCACCTGTACGTCGACGCCGTCGTTGTTGTAGAGCACGCTTGCGAGGTTCGCCGGCACCGCGGCGATGTCGGCCTCGCCCTTGACCAGCATCGGCGGCACCAGCGAGATGTCGGCCACGATGTCGAAGTTCCAGTCCTCGGGCGCGGCGTCCATCATCTGGACCATGCCCATGGCAGTGGGGCCCTTCAGCGCCACGACGTTGAGCGTTTCGCCCTCGGCCAGCGCGGCCACGGGCAGCAGTGCGATCAGTGCGATGAGTAACGTGGTAAGCAGCTTCTTCATGAGGATCATCCTTTTCTTATAGAATTGAATTCTCGACAGCGGCCGGCCCTTTCCGGCCGCCGAAGCCATTATAGACGAAGGCGGCGCTTTTGTCAAACGCCGTCAGGTTATTTCTGCCTTATCGCGCGTGATGTTCTTCATCCACTCGAACCTGCGGTAGTGCAGCCAGCACGGCAGCATCTTTTCGAACTCGTCCAGGCACAGTACGAAGTAGACCCACGGCACCGGGAGCCTGAACGCGAACGCCGCCAGCGCCACCAGCGGCACGGCGACCAGCCACATCGAAAGCGTGTCCGCGTACATGCCGAAGCGCGCGTCGCCGCCGCCGCGGAAGCAGCCGCAGATCCAGCAGGTGTTCACCGCCACGCCGATCACGTGGTACGCCTCCATGAAGAGCATCCACTTCACGTACCCCAGCGCGGCGGGCGTGAGCTTGTCGGCATACGCCGCCATGATGGCCGGGTGCAGTATGACGATGCCCAGGCCGCCCAGCGCGCCGAACAGCGCGCTCAGCGCGGTCATGCGCTTTGCGTATGCCTTCGTCGCCGCCATGTTGTCCTCGCCCAGCGATTTGCCTATGATGATGGTGGTGGCGCTGGACAGTCCGCGCGCGACCATGGCGCCCAGGCCGCGCGCCATGACGGCCACGGCGTTCGCGGCCACCGCGTCCGAGCCCAGGTGCCCCAGTATCACAGAGAACATCATGCTCGCAAGCGACCACATGCCGTCGTTCACCATGGACGGCACGCTCAGCCGCAGGAAGTCCTTCATCAAAACGCCCGAGCGCGCGAAAAGCGCCTTCAGGCGGATGCTTATGCCCTTGCGAAGCGCGGAGTGCACAAGGCAGATCGCGCTTTCGACGAAGCGCGCCGTCACGGTGCCCCACGCGACGCCCACAAGTCCCAGCTTCGGCGTGCCGAAGAGGCCGAATATGAACGTGGCGTTCAGCACGACGTTGGTCAGCAGCGACGCGACGTACGTCACCGTGGGCAGCAGCACGCGCTCCACGGAGCGCTGCACGCTCACGTAGATCTGCGAAAAGCCGGCAAACAGCCACGATACGCTCACGATGCGCAGATAGCGCGCGCCCTCGGCGATGACGTCCGGCTCCGTCGTGAACAGGCGCATTATGCCGGCGGGCATGACCTGCACCAGCGCGAAGAACGTGAATGAGAGCAGCAGCGCCGCGCGCGCGGCCATGCCCAGCACGCGCTCTATCGTACCGATGTCCTTTCGGCCCCAGTACTGCGCGCCCAGCACACTCGCGCCCGCGGTCAGGCCGTAGTAGAGCATGAAAAGCACCGTCTGCACCTGATTGGCCAGAGAGGATGCGGCCATCGCGTTCTGGCTGACATAGCCCAGCATCAGCGTGTCCGCCGCATTGACCAGCGTGCTGATCAGGTTCTGTATGATGATCGGAGAGGATATGACGAAGGCCATGCGCACGAAAGGGCGAAGCGGCATGATCCCCTGCGTTTCCCGATTTGTCTGCATGACGGCGCGCCCTTACTGCATGCGCTCCTGCTTGACCTTGTGGTCGACCACGTGGCGCTTGGAGAGCTCGCGCGTGACGTCCTCGAGCGATATGCTGCTTTGGACCATCAGCACCATCACGTGGTAGCACAGGTCGGCGATCTCATAGATCGTCTCGTCGCGGTCGCCGCCCTTGCCGGCGACGATCACCTCGGTGCACTCCTCGCCCACCTTCTTGAGTATCTTGTCCAGGCCCTTCTCGAACAGGTAGGTGGTGTAGCTGCCCTCCTTGGGCTGCGTCTTGCGGCCCGCGATCAGCTTGTAGAGGCCCTCGTAGCTGAAGGGCTTGAGCTCCTCGGAAAGGAAAAGCGGCTGGTGGAAGCAGCTCTCCTCGCCCGTGTGGCAGGCGGGGCCGTCCTTGACGACCTCGACCACGAGCGCGTCGCAGTCGCAGTCCGCCGTGATGGAGACGATGTGCTGTACGTTCCCGCAGGTCTCGCCCTTGCGCCACAGGCACCTGCGGCTGCG
>SVGK01000109.1 GCA_015056395.1 Clostridiales bacterium | reverse complement strand
CTTGTGCTGTTCTACGTGGCGCCGTTCCTGGGCGGCATATACTACAGCCTGACCGACGGCAGCTACAAAAATGCGTTCGTGGGGCTGCAGAACTATGTCTCGGTCTGGAACAACCCCATGTTCCGGCTGGGCCTAAGGAATTCCATGGAGCTGTCGCTCATATGCGCGCCGCTGACATGGGCGCTCTCGTTCGTGGTGGCGGCGCTGCTCAACAGGATACGCCCCGAAGGCGCGTTCTTCCGCAACAGCATACTGATGCCTTACCTGATGCCCTCCTCCGCGATGCTGCTGATCTGGCTGATCATGTTCGACTACGGCGGCGTCGTGAACCGCCTGGTCGTCGCGCTGGGCGGGGAGAGGACGGCATGGCTGCAGGGCAGCGCGCTGCGCGTGCCCATCGTGCTGCTGTTCGTGTGGAAGAACCTGGGCTTTGCCGTGGTGATCTGGCTGAGCGCGCTGCAGGCCATACCCGAGCCGCTGTACGAGTACGCCACGCTGGAGGGCGCCGGCTTCTGGAAGCAGGCCTTCCGCATCACGCTGCCGCTGGTGGTGCCCTCGGCGTTCCTGATCGTGATACTCGAGTGGATCAACGCGTTCAAGATATTCAAGGAAGTGTATTTCATAGGCGGCGCATACCCGGAGGAATCCGTCTATACGCTGCAGAACTACATGAACAATATGTACGCAAAGCTCAACTACCAGAACGTCACCACGGCGGCCTACAGCTTTGCCCTGATCGTGTTCGCGCTGTTCGGCGCGCTGTTCCTGACGCAGCGCGCGCTGCAGCGGCGCTTCTCGTGAGGGGGGGTGTACGGCCCGTGAAACGACGCCACATATTCTCGCGCACGCTGCTCACGCTGTTCGCGGTGGTGCTGCTGATACCCATCGTGGTCACGTTCCTGTACTCGTTCTTTTCCATCGAGGAGATACGGTCGTACATGGCCACGCGCCTCAACTACGACCCGTCGGCCTGGATGGCCGTGCGGCTCAGGCCCATGATGTTCTCGCTGTCGCAGTATTACGAGATACTGATACGCGACACGACCGTGCTTAGGATGTTCGTAAACTCCGCGATGTACACGGTGCTGATACTGCTGGGACAGGCGGTGGTCGTGCCCATGACCGCCTATGCCCTGAGCCGCTTCGAGTTCCGCGGGCGCGATGCGCTGTTCTTCCTTATACTGATGCTGATGCTGCTTCCGTTCCAGGTGACGATGGTGCCGAACGTGCTGACGCTCAGGCAGCTGGGGCTGCTCAACACCATATGGGCGGTGATACTGCCCATGTGGTTCGCGCCGTTTTACATATTCCTGCTCAGGCAGTTCATGCAGGGGCTGCCCAACGAGCTGATGGAGGCGGCGCAGATGGACGGCGCGGGCACGGTGCGCTGCTATCTGAACATCGTCATGCCCGTCTGCCGCCCCGTGATCGGCGCGGCGATCGCGCTGTCGTTCGCGGATTGCTGGAACCTGGTCGAACAGCCCATGACCTATCTGTCGCAGCGCATGGACCTCATGCCGCTGTCGGTCATGTTCAACCAGCTGGTGCAGGAATCCTCCGGCACGGAGTTCGCGGGCGCGACGCTGTACATACTGCCCGCGTTCCTGATCTATCTGTTCTTCCTTGAGGACATACTGACGGGCATACAACTGACGGAACTGAAGTAACGAAGGGAAACGCATGGATATGAAGAAAAAGGCGATACGCGCGTTGATCGCGCTGGCCGTCGTTGTGGCGCTGTGCATGTTCTTTTCCGGCACGCTCCAGACGATCACGACCGCAAAGGTCCGCACGACCCGCGCCAAGAACGGCAGGCTGGAACAGTCCACGGAGCTGACGGGCAAGGCCGTGTTCCCTGACACGCAGGGCTTGCGCGTGAAGCTGGAGGACGGCGCGAGCATGCAGATCACGAAGGTCAACACGCGCGCGGGCTACGCCGTGAAGGAAGGCGACGTGCTGATCGAGGGCGTGATCGCCGACTACGACGCCAATATGAAGAACGCGCAGACCAGCTATAATGAGGCCATGGAGAGCCTCATGCAGTTAGAGGCGAAGAACGCGAACCTGCGCCTGCGCCGCTCGGACCAGGAATACGCGGACTGCTACTATGCCCTTGTGGACGCGCAGAAGGAGGAGCTTTCCGCGCGCATGGACATGGAGGCGCAGCTTGGGTTGGAACGCCTGCAGCTCACGCCGGACGACGAGGCGCCGGAGGGGGCCAGCGAGGAGCTCATGTCGCTGATCGAGCTGTGGCAGGGCGCGCGCGAGGCGACCGCGCTTGCGCAGGAGGCGCTGAACGCCAAGTCCCGCCTGATGCCCGAGGAGGACATCTGGACCTACATCACCGAAAAGCGCGGCTATGAGGACAAGATCGCCGACGCCGAGGAGAAGATGCTCAAGCTGAACGAGCAGAGCGCGAAGGCCGCCGCGGTCACCGCGCCGCACGACGGCTATGTGGTGGACGCGCCGCTCAAGGAGGGCGAGAACTACGACGGCCTGACCGACCTGATGACGCTGAACGCAGAGGGCTGTTCCCCCGTGCTACGCGCCGACGTGTCGAACATGGACCACATCGTGGCCGAGGGCTCCGTGGTGACGATACGCACGGAGCGCAGCGGCGTCATAGAGACCTACGTCACGGGCGGCGGCGTCAACGAAGAGGGCAAGCGCTATGTGGACATCGCCATCACCAACGACGTGCTGAGCGGCGTGGGCAGCGTATACACGCTCATGCAGAACGAGATCAGCATGACGCTGGTGGCGCGCGCATCGCAGGCCACCACGCTGGTGCCCGCCGCCGCCGTGCACGGCACGGGCACGGACCGCTACGTCTTCACCGTCGATACGGTCGACTCCGGCCTGGGCACGGCGCGCATGACCGTGCACCGCACGAACGTGACCGTGCTGGGCGAGGCGGACGGCACCGTGTCCATACAGGAGGACCTGGGGTATTACGACCTGGCCTACATGGAGGATCGCCCGCTGAACGACGGCGATACCGTCATGCAGTACATGGAATGACGGGGGCCGCAATGAACGATACGAGATGGAGCCCGGCCGCGCTTTTGCTCATCGCGCTGGGGCTTGCGCTGATCGTCGCGGGCACGGTGCCCCTGGCGACCACGGGCGAGAGGCTGCAGTACGCGGTCGCGCTGACGGACCAGGAGACCCAGGCGGCGAAGGTCATGCGCCTGAGCGACAAGGTCGGCGACGTGCGCGAACAGGTCGGCACGGCCGCGGCCGCGGTCGCCGCGGCGGGATGCGCCGAGAGCGTGAGCGTGAACGCCGGCGGCGACAGCTGCACGGCGCGCCTGGTGTGCGCGGACGAGGGCTGGTTCGACGTGGAGCCGGTGCAGCTCGTGTCCGGCCGGGGATTCATGCGCACGGAGCTGGTCACCGGCGCGAACTGCGCGCTGCTGGATGAGAGGCTGGCGTTTTCGCTGTTCGGCGCGGACATACCGGAAGACGCAAAAGTAGAGATCGGCACGCGCACATGCAGCGTGATCGGCACGGTCAGGGCGAAGACCTGCTTCGGCGTGAAGACGCAGTACTGCGCGTGGATGCCGCTGCGGGCGCTGCTGGGCGAGGACGATTCGGGCAGCGCGGCGGCCGGCCTTGCGCTGGACACGCTGACGATCGAGGCGCGCCCCGCGGGCGGCGCCGGCACGCGGGAGCTGTTCGAGAACACGGCGCGCTCGGCCTGGCAGGCCGGCGGCACGTCCATAAGCCTTGCCAAGGAGGCGATGCGCGGCACCGTGATACTGCGCATCGTGGCGCTGGCGCTGGGCTTTGCCGTGTGGGGCAGGCTGTTGGGCCGCGCGAACGCCTTCGCCGCCGGGCAGATCGACCGCTACAGGCGGCTGCTTCGCGAACGGTACTTCCCGCGCACGATCCCGCGGCTGCTCGCCATGGGGCTCACGTGGGCGCTTGCGTACGGCGCGCTGCTGGCCGCGGCCTACGGATTGCTGAGCCTGGCCTTCCACCCGCTGCTCACGTTCACGGAATGGGTGCCGGACGACTTCACATCGTGGTCGAGCCTGACAAAGGTGTTCTGGAACCTGATCGCGGAACACGCGACGCTGGTCAGGACGGGCACCTGGGCGCTCAGGGAGGTGCAGTTCTATGCGGGCCTTGCGCGCTGGGGCGTGATAAGCCTGCTTTCGGGCATCGCGATGACGGCGATCGGGCGGAGATGAGGCGCATGATCCCCTTCACATTGGGCCATACACTTTCACAGCCACTGCATTTTGTCAGGCGTCGAAGGCATCCTATGCCTCACTTCGCCTCCACTCGTATCACGCCGTCCTCTTCTACTGCGATCTCCGCCTCGTAGAACGCCTTCATCGCGCGCACCATGTGGTCCACGTCCTTCACGCCCGCCGATTCGTTGGCGGAATGCATGGCCCACTGCGCGAGGCCTATGTCCACGGCGTTCATCGACGCGTGCGTCACGGCGATGTTCCCCAGCGTCGAACCGCCGCGCACGTCCGAGCGGTTCGCGAAGCGCTGCACGGGCACGCCCGCGTGCGCGCATATGCCCTCGAACACCGCCTGCGAGACGCCGTCCGACGTGTACTTCTGCGCGGCGTTGAACTTGACGACCACGCCGCCGTTCAGCTTTGCGCGGTTCTCGTCGTCGTACTTCTCCGGATGGTTCGGGTGCACGCCATGCGCGTTGTCCGCGGACAGCAGGAAGCTCTTCGCCGTGGCAGCCTCGGGCGGCATGCCGAATACGGCGGCGATGCGCGATATCGCGTCCGTGAGCATGGACGAATCTGCGCCCTGCTTCGTGCCGGAGCCCACCTCCTCATTGTCGAACACGCACAGCACGTCCACATGGCGCGATGGCGCCGCGCGCAGGAACGCCGCGGCGGACGTGTACGCGCACTCAAGGTCGTCCAGGCGCGGCGAAAGTATGAACTCATCGTTCGCGCCCCAGAGCCTGGGCGCGTCGCGGCTGACCAGGAACAGGTCGCAGCCCGCGATGTCCTCCCGCGCCACGCCCGCGCGCTCGGCCGCCAGCGCCAGTATGTCCGCGTCCTCGCAGCCGTACACGGGCAGCATGTCCACCTGCGGGTTCAGCTTGACGCCGTCGTTCGCGTCGCGGTTGAAGTGTATGGGCATGTTGGGTATCACCGCCAGATCGCGGTCGATGTTCACAAGCGCCGTCCTGTAGCCCGTCTCCGTGCGCACGATCAGGCGGCCCGCCACGGTGAGCGGCCTGTCGAACCACGTCTGCATGAGCATCCCGCCGTAGCCCTCGACATTGAGCGCCGCGAAGCCCTGCTGTGTGCGCCCCGGGTTCGGCTTCAGCCGGAAGCAGGGCGAATCGGCGTGGCTCGCGATGATCTGGAAGTGGTCCGGCGCGCCCTCGGGCAAGCGGAACGCGATGACGGACGAGAGATTGCGCGTGAAATAGTACTTCCCGCCCGGCGCCAGACGCCACGGCGCGCCTTCGTTCAGCGCCGTGAAGCCTTCGGCGTCCAGCATGACCTTCAGGTTGTCCACGGCATGGAAGGCCGTGGGCGAGGCTTCGATGAACTGCATGAGTCCCTGTATGTGCTCCATGATGGTTTCCTCCTGCGGAGTATGATCCGTGCAAGACACATTATAGCACAGGGAAAGACAATGCGCCAGCACAAGACGGACAAAGCAGTATACTTGCGTAAATACCCGTTCGGTCATGCGCGGATGTATTGCAATTTTACACACAACGGGTTGCAATAGAGGCAGCAAAGGAGGTGTGTCCACATGGCCGCAACGAAGACAGCCAATGTAAATGCGCGCATAGACAAGGACATCAAGGCGCAGGCGGAAGCCATTCTCTCGCAGATAGGGCTTCCGAGATCCGTGGCGATCGATGCATTTTACCGGCAGATCATCATACATGGCGGCATGCCGTTCTCACTGACGATCCACGATCCGAAGCTGCCTGCATACAATGAAATGAGCCCAGCGGCATTCGATCGAATGATAGCGACAGGGCTTGCGCAGGCCAGAGCCGACGATTCCTTCGATCTGGAAAAGGTATTCGGCGAGCTTGAAGCAGACCCGGAGGAATAAATGGACAAATACAGGATACGCATCACACGGCAGGCGCGCGACCATCTGCGAGAGATACACAGATATATCACGTATGAACTGCTCTCCCCCGCAGCCGCAAAAAACACGCTCGATGCGATCAGGCGTGAAATGGAAGCCTTGTGCTCCATGCCCCAGGATCCGCCTCACGCCCGAACAGCCATGGTCCGATCAGGGCGTGCACAGGGACCGTGTGAGGAACTACTACATCTCCTTCTGGATCGACGAAGAGAACCTCACTGTTCAGATCATAGGTGTGATCTATGTGCGGCGGGATCAGTCCGCCCAACTGGAACAGATCAAAATGGAATGATACAGGTCCTGTACGCCAACATAAGGCCGCGCCGTCAAACGACGGCGCGGCCCTTGTATCGTCCTGCTCTCTTATCTGCTGCGCCAGCTCATCCCAGTATCCCCTCGAAGCAGAACTCCAGCTTCATGGGCTTCGCCGCGTCGATGGTGTATTCGGGCAGCGGCATGGCGCCCCAGCTGTTGTCGCCGGCCACGCCCATCTGCCTGAGGCCCACGCGCAGCACCGTGTAGTTCACGGGCGGCAGCTCATAGCTGTGCAGCGCGTTCTCGACCTCGTGCGGCGTCCACGGCAGCGCGGAGAACTCCAGCCCGTCGCCGGAGAAGCGCAGCCCGCGGCCCTTGAAGTCCGTCACCGTGGCGAAGCGCACGCCCGTCACGTTGCCGCATTCCTGCGGTATCAGGTAGCGCGCCATGTTGTCGCGGACCTTCTTTTTGTAAAGTCCCAGCCGCGCGCCCTCGCGGCGGTCGATGTAGTTCTCGTCCGGGCCGAGGCCGTACCAGGTCACATCGTCGTAGTCCGCGTCCATCTTCATCAGCACGCTGAACTCCGGCATCATCGGAAGCGACTTGTCGCCGTCCCACGCAAGGCACACGCCAACGCGGCCGCAGGGCCACACCGTGTACTGAAGCGCGCAGCTCGCCTGTTCCGCCATGGGCAGCTTCCAGTTGAACGTCACCGTGACGGAGCCGTCCTCGTTCATGGTCAGCGGCAGTTCCTTTCGGACCGTGCCGGCGCTGTCGGCGATGCCGCCTGCGGCGCGCGCGTACATCGAGGCCGTCTTCCAGAACGCGAGCTTCGCCTGCATGCCCCAGCCGCGGTCGTTGTCTGTGGGCGCGCGCCAGAAGTTCGGCTGCGGCATACCCTTGAGCAGCTCCCTTCCGCAATAGCGGTACGAGGTCAATCCGCCGGCCATCAGGTCGAACATGGCGCTGAAGTCGTCGCCGAATATGCCCAAATTGTTGCTGCCCCGCACCACGCGCAGCGCGCCGTGCTTCATGGGCGCGGCCTTCTCGGGCACGGCGCCGATCACGCCCTGCCCGAAGGCGACCTCGCGGCCGCGCTCGGCCCACGGCGTGTCCTCCTTCAACCGGAACGAGACCTCTACCGCGTATTCGCCGGGCTTCTTTCCCGGCGCGAACGGCTGTTCGATCGCGCCCTCGGAAAGCGGCGGCACGTCCGTGGCCACGGCGCGCTTCTCGACCGGCACGCCGTCCCTCAGCAGCGTGACGAAGCAGTCATAGTCGGAGCTCGGCGTGAACATGCTGCGGTTCACGATGGTGATATCCGCTGCCCCGACCTTCGCGACGAGGTTCTGGTAGTTGAAGCGTATCTCCTGAAGCTTCGGGCTCCACGAGCCGTCGCCGTACACGATGCCGTTGCCGTTGAAATTCCCGTCATGCGGGCGCTCGCCGTTGTCGCCGCCGTAGTTCAGATACGGCGCGCCGAAGCGGTCCTTCGTGCGTATGGACTGATCCAGGAAGTCCCATATGAAGCCGCCCTGATAGCGCGGCTCCTCGTACGCAAGCTCCGTGTAGAGGTGCATGCCGCCGTTGGAATTGCCCATGGAGTGCGTGTATTCGCACAGTATGAAGGGCTTGTCGGCGTGCGCGCGCACGAACGCGCGCACATCGGCCGCGGGCGTGTACATCTGGCTGTAGACGTCCGACGTCTCGGGGTAGCGCGGATCCCAGTGTACGCCCTCGTAGTGCACCGGGCGCGTGCCGTCCAGCTTCTTGAACAGGCGGCTCATCTCCAGTATCACGCTGCCGCCCATGGACTCGTTGCCGCAGGACCACATCAGCACGCTGGGGTGGTTCTTGTCGCGCTGGACCACGGAGTTCACGCGGTCGAACAGTATGTCCTTCCAGTCGGGCCTGTCGCCCGGCAGCGCAAAGCTGATGTCCTTCCTGCCGCGCGAGATCATGTCCCAGACGCCGTGCGTCTCCATGTTGTTCTCGTCGATCAGGTAGAGGCCCAGCTCGTCGCAGAGGCGGTACAGCGCCGAATGGTTCGGGTAGTGGCTGGTGCGCACGGCGTTTATGTTGTTGCGCTTCATCGTGATCAGGTCGCGGCGTATCTTCTCCTCGGTCACGGCGCGGCCCGTCTCGGCGCAGAAGTCGTGACGGTTCACGCCCTTGAACACGATGCGCACGCCGTTCAGGCGCATGAGGCCGTCGACGATCTCGAAACGCCTGAAGCCGACCTTCTGCTCGATCACCTCGAGCGCGCGTCCGTCCGCCGCAAGGACCTCGATCAAGAGGGTGTACAGGCGCGGATATTCGCTGCTCCAGAGTTTGGGCTGCGC
>SVGK01000108.1 GCA_015056395.1 Clostridiales bacterium | reverse complement strand
TTCTTCTCGATGTCGTTCATTCTTGCAACAACCTCCTTAATTATACAATCCGGCGTGGAAGCACCGGCTGTAATCCCCGTGATGCCGAACGGGCCTTCCGCCGCGTCCAGCTGGTCAGCCGTTTCGATGAACAGGGTACGGCTGCATGCCCCTTGGGCCAGCGCGCAAAGCTTCTGGCTGTTGGACGAATCCCTCCCGCCGATCACGATCATCGTGTCGGCGCGCCGTGCGATGGCGACGCACTCGTCCTGGCGGTCCCTCGTGGCGGAGCAGATCGTGTCGCAGACCTGCAGCGACTCGATGTTCTCCCTGAGCAGCGCGGCGATAGCGTCGTAGGCCGCCTGCGTCTGCGTGGTCTGTGAGACCAGCACCGCGCGCCGCATGCGGGGCAGCGCAGCCGCGTCCTCAGGTGTGCGCACGGCGTAGCGCTCGCCCTTCGCCCAGCCCAATATGCCCTGTACCTCGGGATGGCCCGCCTCGCCGAACACTATCAGCGGACAGTCCGCCGTCTCGGCGATCTTATGTATGCGCCTTACAAAAGGACACGTCGCGTCGATGACCTCGCAGCCCTTTTGCCGAAGCGCCTGGAACACATTGCGGCCGACGCCGTGGGCGCGTATCACCACGCGGCTGCCTTCCGGCACTTGCGCCTGATCGTCTACCGGGCGCAGGCCCAGCCCTTCAAGGCGTTTGACGACCTGCGGGTTGTGTATGATGGGGCCGATCGTCACAGCGGGCGCCGCCTTCTCCGCGGCCTCCACTGCG
Organism: Clostridiales bacterium; assembly: GCA_015056395.1. Lineage (GTDB taxonomy): Bacteria > Bacillota > Clostridia > Christensenellales > Aristaeellaceae > Faecivicinus. Next base: position 7,958 of record SVGK01000108.1, on the reverse strand, counting down.
CGCCTGACGCCAAAGCAGAAGCCCGCGCTTTCAGCGACCAGAAGCGTGATGATGACCCTCTCCTTTGCACAACGCCGGGATGAGTATGCGACAAAACCATACTATCCGAAATTCGTCATCCCTATTAATTCCATACCATGGTTAAAAATCCTGCAAAGAAACACGAGAATTATGAAAATTCATAATTTTGTCATGTTTCGTTCGGTTCTTGGGTCGCTGTCGCCTCTTCTTCGGAGTCCGGCTCGACGATGATTGCCGTCTGCTGCATGCCGCGGATCTTCCAAAGGCCGTTCTCCTTGGAGAGGGTGATGTCGTAGCGCCCGCCCTGCCACTTGGGCACCGCGTCGGGCACCTCGCCCGTGCGGTTGGAGACCACGCGCCCGGTTATGTCCTTGACCTCCTCCACCACGGTGCACGTGGCGTAGTTGTCCCATGGCCAGGCCCACAGCTTCTCGATGTCCAGCGAATAGTCGTAATCGGTGATGTTGTAATCGCCGTATACGCTTGCGCCGTTGAACGCGCCCGCCAGCGCGCCGTCGTTGGACAGGAAGTCATAGTGGAAGCACTTGTTGAGCTCCTGCGCGTCCTCGCGCGTCAATATAACCTCGACGCGCTTCTCCATGCCCTCGGTCAGTATGATATAGACGTTGGCCAGGTTCAGACACATGAAAAAGCCGCACACCAGCATGCCGCCCAGTATGCATATGATGATCAGGCGGCTGGCGATATACCATGTGAATCGGCGTAAGTACTGCACGGCGATGCTCCTTAGTAATGAGTAATGAGTAGTGAGTAATGATTAATTGCGGCCGAGATCGCTGCGCGATCTCTTTTGATTTAATCGGGAACGGCAGCCGGCTATCTCTAACTGTTAACTGTTAAGTGTTCACTGTTCATTGTTAGCTGGCACCTCTATCGGCTCGAACTCGACGTAGTCGGTCTCTTCCAGTATCGCCTTCAGCTGTTCGATCATCGTCTCGTCCGTCAGGCGGAACTTGAACACGACGCGGCGCGACGCGTCCATGTCCTCCACGCCGTTGACCAGCACCGGATCGGACCAGCTGCGGCCGTTGGTCGTGGCGACCTGTCGCAGGTACTCGCGCTGCTCCCGCGTGATGCCCGTGTAGGTGTCCGAGAGCACGTACACCGCCACGGCATTGGCGCGCTGCTGCGAGAGCTCCAGGTTGGTGATGTAGCTGCCGCGGCTGTCCGTGTGGCCCTCGATGATGATCTCGGCCACGTATTCGCGGTACTCGTCGCTGAACAGCACATCGAGGTAGACCGGCAGGAACTGGTCTATGCGCGCCTTGCCCTCGTCGGTCAGCTGGTACTCGCCGGTGCCGAACAGCACGTCGCTCTCCAGCGCGATGCTGCCGTCGGACGGATCGACCGTTGCGTTGATGCGCGACTGCCTGAGCGCCGTGGACAGCGACGATATGATGCGCGTCTTCAGGCCCACCAGCTGTTCGATCTGGTGCTGCTGCGTCTCCAGGAGCTCCTGCTGCTCGTTGATCTGCGTGGCCTGCGTGCCCAGCTGTATGCTCAGCGCGTCCAGCTCCTGCTGCTGCGCGGCGATCTCCTGCTCCTTTTCCTCCAAGAGCGACTGCGTCTGGCTCAGCTCGTCCTTCTGGCTGTCCAACAGCGCCTGCGCGTCCGCAAGCTCCGCCTTCTGGCTGTCCAGCAGCGCCTGCGCGTCCTCGAGCCCGGCCTCCGCCGTCTCGAGAGCCTGCTTCTGGCGTATGATCTCCTGCTCCTGCGCGGTCAGCTTGGTCGCCTGCTGGTCCAGCGTCTCCTGCTGCTCGGCCAGGGAGGCGTTCGCCTCGTCCAGGTCGTACTGGCGGCGCGCGATCTCCGCCATGTTCACCTCGTACATGTCGAAGTACTGGTACATGACATAGAACAGCACCAATATGATGATGAGCAGCAGCGAGCTCATCAGGTCCGAAAAGCTCAGCCACAGCGAACCGGTGTTCTGACCGATGCGCCTGGCCGATTGTCTTCTCATGGAACGCACGGGAACCTCCCTTGGATATGCGGTGAAATTGCCGGATCGATAGACACGATGTTCGAAAATTCAGAATTAAGAATTCAGAATTAAGAATCAATGGCCGGGAGCGGAGGGAGAGTGCCTCCGCCGTAGCGGGATCGGCTAAGCGTCGACCGGGCGGGCGGCTGTACGTCAACGCCCGGACCCATATCAAAGAAATCGCTTCGCGATCTCCTCCGCCATTGTCAACTGTTAACTGTTAACTGTCAACTGTCAACCGTCAACTGCCGATCCCCGTCCCGCATCCATTCCTCATTCCTAACTCCTAACTCCTCACTTCCCATACAGCCTGTCCACCGCGTCGTTGAGCGCCCTGTTCGCCTCGTCCAGCGTGACGGTCATCCTGTCGATCTGGTCCAGGAATTGATTGGACGTGTCGTTGACGGCGGCGGGCAGCGCGTTGAGCGCGTCGGATATGCTGGCGGCCAGGTAGTCCACGCGCTTCGTGAACTGATTGACGTATTCGCGGTAAGAATCGAGCGTGGTGTGCAGCTCCTCCTCGAAGGCCTGCGACGTGGCGTTGTGTATGCGCGTCAGGTCCTGCCCGGCGGCGCGCAGCTCCTTGGCGGCCGTCTGCAGGCTCTGGCTGGCGGCGACGTTCTCATCGGAGAGCTTCTTGGCAAAGCCGGACACGGCCTGCGTCATGGCGTTCATGCTGCCGGCGACCTCGCCCTGCATGGCCGCGACGGTCTTCATGTAGCTGTTCTGCTGCATGACCACCTTGTCTATGGATTCCATGGCGCCCGTCATGCGGTCGTAGCTCTCCTCGACCAGCTGCGCGTTGGCCCTCAGGTCATCCAGATAGCCTGAAAGCCCCGCCGTCAGGTCCTTGGCGATGCGCTCTATGGTCTTCAGATCCTGCACGGACTGGTTGGCAAGCCGCAGGTTGTCCGTCGCGGCTTCCGACGCCTCGCGCTGCGCGCGGTTTGCCGCGTCCAGCGTGCGCGAGAAGTCGCGCAGCTGGCCGCCCAGCACCTCGTTCATGCGGTCCACGAAGCGCATGACCACGGCGTCCAGAAAGCGCATCTGGTCCTTCGTCATCACGTTCATGAACGACTTCATGTTCTGGTTGAGCGGCTCGACGGCGTCCTGTATGGCGTTCGCCATGTTTTCGGTGAAGCGCCCGTTCAGGTCCTGCGACATGGTGCGTATCATCTCGGTCTGCTGCTGCTGGTAGAACGCCACCTGCGTAAGCGGGTCGACCGAGCCGACGTTCGCATAGCGGCTCATCGCGCCGTAGAACGAGCGCAGCGTGTGCTCCGTGGAGCCGTATACTGCGCGCGTGATCAGCGTGAACAGCACGGAACCGATCACGCCGAATATGGACGTCATGAAAGCGTAGCGCATGCCGGGTATCAGCGTGTTGATGGATTCCTGCGCCGCGGCGGAGTCCGTCATATTGAAGCCGGACAAGCCCTGCGCCAGGCCGATCAGCGTGCCCAGAAAGCCCAGCGATACGAGGAGCGTGGGCAGCGCGTCGGCGAAGGCCGCGCGGCCGGGCGCGTATATGGCCGTCTCTTCGTTGATGAAGTCTTCGACATTGGAGGCATTGTGGTAGGTGCCGTCCTCGGCAAAAAACAGGTTGTTCAGATAGGCGATCCAGTGCGCCTTCAATATGCCGTTGCCCAGAAAGTCGTTCTCCTGCCACGGCGCCTGCTTTTCCTGCTTCTTGTTGCCCGATTTGAGCATGCGCACGGCCCTGCGCAGCCTCCCGCGCGATACGATGACCGGCAGTATGCAAAACAACACCCCGATCAGGAACAGCACCACGATCAGCGTATAGATGATCATGTTGCCGGCATTCGTCAGAAATGAGGAGAGCATCGATTGCAGAAATTCCATGAAGACCTCCGCGTGGACGACATGCGCCCGGTCCTTGCGATCGTACAAATATTCAACTTACACTATAGCACGATCGGGTTTGCGAAACTACCGGATTGTCGTGACGATGGCGTGACGAAAATTGGACAACGGTGTTCGTATCTGCGCACGGGGCGCGAAAAAAAGGCCTTCCGCTCAGAAAGCCTTCATTATAATGGTCATGCCTGCGCAGGCATCGCCGTGCTCACACGCCCAGCTCGTCCCCGTGGTCCTTCAGCCACTTCTTCCACACGCGGTACTCCGGCATCTGCGCTTCGACCAGCGACCAGAAGCGCGGCGAATGGTTGAACTCGTGCAGGTGGCAGAGCTCGTGTATCACCACGTAGTCGAGCACCGGCTTCGGCGCCATGATGAGCTTCCAGTTGAAGTTCAGGTTGTGTTTGGCGGAGCAGCTGCCCCAGCGGCTGCGCTGCTCGCGCACGGTCACACGTCCGTACGCGCCGCCTATGCGCGGCGCGAAGTGGTCGAGCCGCTGGCGCAGGCGCGGCAGCATCCTGTCGATCAGCGCCTGTCGGACCAACGCCCGCACGGCCTCCGCGTCGGTGGGGTCCGGCACCGTCACGCATATCGCGTCCGGCTGTATGCGGGCCCCGGGCCGGCCCTGCCCGAGCCTTATCGGCAGCATCGTCCCCTCCACGGCGACCGTGCTGCCCTCCGTCATGGGGTGCGCGGCCCGCGCGTCACGAAGCTTTTGGTCGAGGCTTCCGTGCATGTCGAGTATCTCCGCGGCGTGCTGCATGACGGTGCTGTCGATGTCCTTCAGGCGCATGCCCTTGGGCGCGTACACGCGCGTCTCGCCGCCGGGCAGCGCCTGCAGCAGCACGTCGCGGCGCACGGACTGTATCAGTATGTACTCTATGCGGCGTCCGCCGCAGGTCACGGCGCGCTTCACGTGAGCGTCCTCCACGCGTCGCCTATGTTCTCCGCCTGGAAGGCCGTCTCGAACGCTTCGGGGTCCTCCAACAGCGCCTGCAGGCCGCGCACGCCGCAGCCCGCGGGCGCGTCCGCGATCGCGCAGGGCACGCCCAGCTGGTCGCCCACGCGCTTGTCGATGCCCGTCAGCAGCGCGCCGCCGCCCGTCAGCACGACGCCCGCGTCGTTCAGGTCCGCCGAGAGCTCCTCGGGCGCGCCGTCCACCACGCCGGATACGAGGCTGACGATCTCGCGCACCACGTCCTCGCAGGCGCGCAGCACGGGGCCGGTCTCCACATCGAAGCGCCCCGGCAGCCTTTCGGCGATGCTGAAGCCCGACATGTGCATGATGACGTCGCGCGGCGCGGCGGAGGGCAGCGCGGAGCCCAGCGTGCGCTTGATCTCCTCCGCGCTCGAACGGCCTATGCGGAAGCCCGCGTGCATGCGCACCGCCTGCTGTATCCGCTCGTCTATGCGCTCAAGGCCATAGGGCATGTAGTCGAAGGCCGCCACGCGCCCCATCGTGATGAGCGTCGCCGTGACCTTGCCCGCTCCTATGTCCATCACCAGCTTTGCCTCGGGCGCGTTCACGTCCAGTCCCGCGCCCAGCGCGTGCACGCAGTCCGAGCGCACCAGCGCGACCTGGTCCGCGCCGGCGCTCCTGGCCGCGACGATCAGCGCTTCGCGCTGTACGGGCCGCGTGAACGGCGCGCACGTGATCAGCGCGTTGAAGCGGCGCTTTTCGAGTATGCCCGTCTGCCTGAACAGCCAGCGGAACATGCGCTCCGCCAACAGGTTGTTCTCGAGCACGCCGTCCTTGAGCGGCTGTGCCACGGACATGTTCTCGCACGTGCGGCCTACCAGCTCGCGCGCCGCCGTGCCGCCGTAGACCGGTATGTCGCGCCCCTCGCGGAAGGCCAGCATGTCCGCCTCCTCCACGACGGCGCCCTGTTTGCGCAGGCAGGCGCGCACGTTCTGCGTGCCTAAGTCGATGCCTATGTCGTAGTGCATGGGATCATTCCTCCCCGAGTGTCTTTTCGAGTTCTTCGAACAGGTGTTCTTTTGAATCGTAGGGGTGCAGGTGGAAGTAGTCGTCTCCCGCGATCATGGCGGAGAGGTGCTGCTCCGTGCGCCAGAAAACGTGACAGGGTATGCCGTGGGCCTCGGCAAAGCCCAGCTCGTAGCCCACGCCCAGCGAAGCGGTCGAGCATTCGGCGATCACCATGTCGCTTTCGCGCAGCCACGCCGTGTCCTGCGCGTATATGGCGCGGTCTCCGGCCCGTTCCAGCGGCAGGTCCTCGAGCTTCACGCTGCCTATGTGCTCCGTCAGTACGATGTCCGTATTTTGGATATATGCGATGATCTCGCGGTACAGCGCCGCGTCGTCCCGCCCGCCTCGTATCGACCCGGCAAAATAGATCTTCTTGTTCATAAAGTCCTCCGTGTGGGTGGATATGGGAACGATATACAGGTTTCGGATGTGCGGAGAAACGGATAACGGTGCTCATGCGGGCACCACAGATTGCATCCCCACGCAGATCCCGCCCGAAGACCGCTCCTCCGGCCATCAATTCCGAATTCCGAATTCCCCTCAACAGCTTCCCCTGCACACCAGCTTCACCGGGCACGTGATGTTCACCGGCGGCCTGTCGTCTCCGTGTATGCGCGCGCGCAGCAGCTCCAGCCCCTGCCTGGCCATCTCGGCAAAGCCGCAGTCCACGCTGCACAGGTCCGCCGGGAAGTACTGCGTGCCCTGTATGTTGTCGAAGCTGGCGATACCGGGCTTCCAGTCGCGCAGCGCGGGCGTCTGCTTGATCACGGCCTGCACGTGCCATGCCTGTTCGTCGCAGAACACGAACAAGCCGTCCACACCTTCGCTCTGCCAGCGCAGCAGCCTGTCCGTGAGCGTGGCGTGCCAGTCGGGGTGCAGGGCCGCCTCGTCGCTGTAGACATACGCGCGTCGGTCCTCGCGCGGCAGGCCTGCCGCGTCGCAGGCGCGCATGAAGCCGTTCAGGCGCGCGTCGTGGCCGTACACGATGCGGTGCTGCGCAAGGTAGGCGAGCCTGCGGCGGCCGTGCTCGATCAGGTGGCTCGTGGCCTGGAAGGCGCCGCCGTCGTCGTCGGCGGTCACGCTGTCGGCGATGCCGTCGCCCAATGTGCGCGACATCAGCACCAGCGGCACGCCTATGGCCCTGAGCCTTTCGATCGTGCCCAGGCTCTGCGCGGTGGGGAACAGCAGTATGCCGTCCGCGCGGCGCGCGACGGCGGCCTCCACCATGCGGCGCTCCGGCTCCGCCTGGTCGCGCGAGCACATGATCAGCAGGCTGTAGCCGCGCGCGGCGGCCGCGTCCTGTATCGTGTCCGCCATGATGCCGTAGAACGGGTTCGACATGTTGCCCAGTATCACCGCCAGCGTGTGCGTGCGCCCGGAGCGCAGTGAGCTTGCGATCTGGTTGCCCATGTAGCCCATCTCGTGCGCCGTCTTCTGTATCAGGTCGCGCGTGTCCCGCGCGATGTCGTCCTTGTTCCTGAGCGCGTGCGACACCGTGTTGATCGAATAGCCCGTCTTGCGGGCGATGTCCTGCATGGTGACCCGCTTTGTGCCTGTCGTCCTCGCCATATCGCTCTCCGTTCCCGCCGCGGAAGCACCGCCGCGGTGAAACTCTTCATGTTTTTATAAAAAGCCATAGATTTTTCCTTGACAAACAAAGAATACCATGATATGATAATCACAGTCAAGAGCATAAACGTTAATGTTAACGATAATAGTTGGGCAGAATGACGGTAAAAGCAAGAATTGTTAACCCGATGCCCGCACGGATACGGTGAATTGTTTAGCGCGCGAGCGCTATTCAAATAGTACAAGGAGGAAGATCCCATGAAGAAACTGTTTGCAATGGCTCTGGTCCTCTGCATGCTGCTGGGCGCGGTCTCCGTCGCGTCCGCCGAGGAAGTGACGACCCTGACGATGTGGACGTTCATCGCCCAGCATCAGGAGTTCTTCGAGAAGGCCGCCGAGCGCTGGAACGGCGACAATCCCGATCGCCCCATCGCCGTTGAAGTGACCACCATCGGTTACGACGACATGCACAACAAGCTGAAGGTCGCCCTGCAGGCC
>SVGK01000002.1 GCA_015056395.1 Clostridiales bacterium | reverse complement strand
TATTCGGCGCGATCGGCGAACACACCATCGTGCAGCAGCCCATCACCGTGATGCGCGGCAAGACCGTCCGCATAGGCGACTATTGCTACTTCAATTCGAACGCGATGTTCATAGATGACGCCGAGATCGAGATCGGCGACGGCGTGCTGTTCGGGCCGAACGTGACGATATCGACCACGGGCCATCCCGTCGACGCGGAGCTGCGCGCCACGGGCGCCATGTATTCCTTCAAGGTCACGATCGGAAGCAACGTCTGGATCGGCGCCAATGTGGTGGTCATGCCGGGCGTCACGATAGGCGACAACGCCGTGATCGGCGCGGGCAGCGTGGTGACGAAGGACGTTCCCGCGAACGTGGTAGCGTTCGGCAACCCGTGCAGGGTGCACAGGCCCATCACGCAGCGCGACAAGGAGTATTATTATCACGACCGAAGCATACACGAGATGGAAGGCATGGTCATGAAGACGGAGATATTCGAGGATTGAGGTCTGTCATCCGCGTGTATGTCATGGCCCGACCGCGTGGATGCTGTGTATGGCGTCCACGCGGTCGTTCGTCGGCGGATACGCTTGCAGTGCGGTACGAAGCCGGGGACGCGGGCGAGGCAGGCCTCGCCCCTGCGGCGGTATTTGCATGCACGGTATGATGATCGCATCCGTAAGGACGTCCCAGAGGGCATCCACATAGCTTCGGCGTCAGCACGAACGCTGGTTGCGCGAACAAACGCTCCGTAGGGACGCCATTCATGGCGTCCGTCCGGTCGTTCGACGGCGCGGGTATGCTTGCGTTACGGCGTGAAGGCGGGGCCCGGGCGAGGCAGGCTGTATAGTGTAATGACATCCTTTACAAATTGTGCAGGGACATGGTTTACAATTTCAGTATCAGGTCGAAGGATCAGTTTGGAATGAATAGTAGTATGACCAACACAGTACTTCGATCGGCCGCCATCCTTGACGAACCTCCTACGGTCTGCTGTCGCAGGGACTGGCGACGGGTGATGGGGTGATCGGAAAACTCCCATTCCCCGTCGCCGACGGGATCGTAGCAGACCGTAGGAGAACCGTCAAGGACGCCTGCGGCGCCGCGCCTATGGCGCGGTGGCTGGGATGGTACATGACTCGATGGCAGAGGGGTCACGTGGCTCGGGGCTCAAAGGTGATCGGTCGGGGTCACGGGGGCTACGGAGGTTACGGAGATTCGATGATCCTGGAACTGATTCGAAACTTTGAAGAGTTTAAACCATGTTATTGCACTGTTTGTAAACCATGCTGATTCATACACAAGGCCTCGCCCCTGCGGCGGTATTTGCATGGCCGGTACGATGATCGCATCCGTAGGGACGCCCCATGGAGCGTCTGCATTGCCTCGGCGTCCGTCCGTTCCTTCGACGACGCGACACGCACTGGGCGCAGCATCACAAAACGATCGCACATGATCCATCAACTGCCGACCGCCGCCTGTCCCGTCCGGCCATTCATTACTCATTCCTCATTCCTCACTCCTCATTCCTCATTCAACAGCCGACCATCGCAAACGACCACTATCTGTTCACTGTTCACTGTTAACTGTCTTACTTCCTGCCACATTTTCCCCTGATAATGACAATAATCGGACAGTTTCCGCGAACCATTGAAACCTTAATAGAAGTTGGGTATAATGGTGCTAATATTGTGAATCCGGGGTGATTTTATGTCTATGTATCCTCTTATTCTGATCGCCGACGACGATCCGGTCGTACACGAGTCATTGGGCCTCTATCTGGAGAGCGAAGGCTACGAGCATCAGTCCGCTTATGACGGCCAGCAGGCGCTGGACATGATGGAATCCGTGCATCCGGACCTCATGGTGCTCGATCTGATGATGCCCAAGGTCTCCGGCATAGACGTCTGCCGCACGATACGCCAGTCCAGCTCCCTGCCCATCATCATGCTCACGGCCAAGGGCGAGGAGATCGACCGCATACTGGGCCTTGAGCTGGGCGCGGACGACTATATCGTCAAGCCCTTCTCCCCGCGCGAGGTGCTGGCGCGCATAAAGGCCGTGCTGCGCCGCTTTGCCGAGAAGACGCCGGACGAGGATTCCACGATCATCCGCCTGCCGCAGCTTGAGATCAGCCTGGAGAACTATCAGGTCAAGGCGGCGGGCAAGGTCATCCCCTGCACGCCCAAGGAGGTCGAGATATTGCATATGCTCACCTCGAACGTAGGCCAGGTATTCTCGCGCGAGCAGATACTCTCGCGCGTGTGGGGCTACGACTACTTCGGCGACACGCGCACGGTGGACGCGCACATCAAGCGCATTCGCCAGAAGCTGCCGCAGGAGGGCGTGCCGTGGGCACTGAAGACCGTTTACGGCGTGGGTTACCGCTTCGAGGTAAACGCCTGAGGACTTCCAAAGACGGAGTTATATCATGAATAAGAATAGCGTGCTTGTAAAGCGGGCATGGCTGTTTACGGCGATCGTGCTGCTGGCTGCGGTCGCCGCCCTGTTGTTGACGACGTTTTTGCTCGACCGCACGTTCGCGCGCAACGACGCACGGGACATGGCGCTCACGCGGGCGCGCATGCTGGCCGCCGTGCGCGCGGATGACGCGCGCTTTGACGGCCGGGCGGACGTGCTTCAGGACGAGGGCGGCGCGTACCTGCTCGCGCAGGGCGGCGATGTCACGGAGGCGTCCGACGGCGCGCCGGCGCTGCCCGGATCGGCGATGGCGCTCGCCGCGCAGCTGAACGGCGGCGAGGCGCTGCTGGACTTTCGCGACGGCATGAAGGAATGGGCCTGCGCCATGGCGCCTGTCGGCGGCGACGGCGCGGTGATCGTGGTCGTGCCGTTCGCGGGCGGCCGCGCCGTGCCGTGCGTACTGCTGGGCCTGGGCGCAGCCGTGCTCATATCGCTTTTGCTGTTCGCGCCGCTTTCCGAAAAGCTGCTGGGCGGCATCGTGAAGCCACTGGCGGCGCTGCGCGACACGGCCAGCGCCGTGGCGGAGGGGAACCTGGACCTGCGCGCCGACGAAAACGCGCCCGATGAGATCGGCGAGGTCGGCGCGTCGCTCAACCGCGTCTCCACACAGCTCTCCCGCAACATGTACCAGCTGATACTGGAGCGCAACAGGCTGAGGAACATGCTGGACGGCCTGAGCGAGGGCATCGTCGCCATAGACCGCGCCGGCCAGATCACGCACACGAACCCAGCGCTGGAGCGCCTGTTCACGCGCCAGAAGCCCGTGCAGCACTGGCCCGACCCGCGCATGAAGGTCGTGCCGGACGCCTCCGTGTGGGAGGACTTCGACCAGGTCATCAAGAGCGGCGAGACGCTCACGCGCAGCCTGGACGTGCGCGACATGAACCTGAAGCTCACGATTACGCCGATCGTGGACGAGCTGGGCGCCATCGTGGGCGCCGTGGGGCTCTTCTCGGATGTGACGCAGCAGGAGCGCCTCGAGCGCACGCGCCGCGAATACGTGTCGAACGTGTCGCACGAGCTGCGCACGCCGCTGACCGCCATGCGCGCGCTGATCGAGCCGCTGAAGGAGGGCATGGTCACGCGCGAAGAGGACAGGCAGCGCTACTACGACATCATACTGCGCGAGGTCATGCGCCTCTCCCGCCTGATCAACGACCAGCTCGAGCTCTCGCGCCTGCAGTCCGGCACGCTGGCCATAGAGAAGAGCCGCGTATCGCTGGACGACCTGATCTATGACGTGTGCGAGCGCTACCGCACCATCGCGGAGGAGCACGGCCTGGCGCTTCAGGTGCAGGAAGACCTGGACCGCCTGCCCACGGTCTGGACGAACGCCGACCGCGTGGAACAGCTGCTGATCATACTGCTGGACAACGCGATCAAGTACACGCCGGAAGGCAGCGTGGCGATCTCCGGCACGTGGGATGACGAAAAGGTGACGCTCAGTGTGAAGGACACCGGCGTGGGCATAGAGGAGGACGAGCTCCCCTACATTTTCGACCGCTTCTACAAGGTGGACAAGGCGCACAGCGGCCAGGGCAGCGGGCTGGGGCTCTCCATAGCCAGCGAGCTGCTCAAGCGCATGGGCGAGGACATCTGGGTCACGAGCGAAGCGGGCCACGGAACGGAATTCAGCTTCACGCTGCACAGAGAAGAGACAGAGCACTGAAACCAGATCAGCTATTGATTCCGAATTCCGAATTCTGAATTCCGAATTCTCGAAGAGGTACGTATGTCCAGAAGATCATCAGACCGCCACGACAGGCTCTTCCGCGTCGTGCTGACCGTGCTGCTGCTGAGCGGCGCGATCGTCGCGCTGGCCATCGTGATGCAGGACCGCATGGAGGGCGAGCGCCGCTATCTCCTTGCGGACATTACGCCCGCGCCGGCGGTCACCGCCGCACCGACGGAGGCGTCCACGGAGGCGCCGGGGCCGACGCAGCCTTCCGACGAGGAGCCTGAGGACGAGTATCCGGCGCAGCCGACCGCGCCCGTGGGCGAGGAGCTGCTGACTGCGGAGGCGGTGACGCTGCCCGTGTTCAGCAAGGCGGACACGCGCGAGCACGTCGTCGCGATCACGCTGGACTCCGTGAGCTCCGCGCGCTACATCAAGATGGCGATGGAGCTGACAAAGCAGTTCGGCACGCGCTTCACGCTGTTCCCCACGGGCAGCTACATCACGGCGTCCGAGACCTCGGCGCTGCTGGGGACATGTGTGACGGAACTGGGCTATGAGGTCGAGAACCGCACATGGAGCAACGAGCGGCTCTATGAAAAGGAAACGATCGACATGGCGAAGGACATATGGGGCACGCAGGTGGCGCTGGAATACGCGCTGGGCATGAAATATCCCATGCACCTGATCCGCACGAACGGCGGCGAGAACGCGGACGACCCCAGGACGTGCGCCTATCTGAAAAAGCTGGGCTACGACGGCTTCGTCACGTGGTCCGTGATCGGCAGCACGATGACGACGGAAGAGCTGGAAAAGTCGCTGTCGCCGGGACAGATATACATGTTCAGCTGCAGCGAAGACAACATGATGAAGCTTGCGGCGTTCCTGCGCTACATCGAAGAGCGGCACTACGAGGTGCTGACGGTGAGCGAGCTGCTGGGCTTCGGCACGGTGCAGCCGACGACGTATGACGGCGAGATACTGACGCAGCTCATGCCCTATCCGGACGACTTCGCGCTGGCCGACACGGACTTCACGTCGGGCATGCGCGCGTGGCAGGTGCTGTTGATACAGCGCCGGCTGGCGGAGCTGGGCTACCTTGCGCCGCGCAACGCGGACGGCGTGTTCGGCGATTCGACCACACACGCGCTGATCGCGTTCCAGTCGAACAACGGGCAGGCGGCCACGGGCATCGCGTCGCACGAGACGCAGAACCTGCTCTTTTCCGAGGACGTGAAGGAGGCGGATGTGCGCGTGACCGACGCGCCGACGCCCAGTCCCACGCCGTTCGGCTACATGACACCGGTCCCGACGCAGGAGAACCAGACGCTGCCGCCGGATTCCGTCGCAGTGCCGGAAGGCAGTGAGACGGAAGGCGGATCGGACGATGGCGCTGAGGACGAGCTGATATTCACCGCGGGGAACTGATCGAATAGATCACAGGGGGATCGCCTGTCGTATACACCTCATCACCCCGGACCCGCCGCGCATCCGCGCCGGGTCCATACGATCTGACGGCAACGGGGACGCCCGCATTCGGGCGTCCCCGTTGTGATATTCTCTCATATATGGCTCTCTGCCCGCCTCTTCCTGAGCGCATAGGCCGTCTCTATGATGAAGCAGCACGTCCATCCCACCGGATAGCCCAGACCCACCAGCAGCGCCGTGTTGGCGAAGAAGCGCGTGACCGTGAACAGGTAGACCTGCCTGATGCCCACGAAGGCCGCGAGCATTATGATCATGGGGCCCTTTGAATCGCCCCGTCCGCGCAGCGCGCCGGCCAATACGTGGTTGACGCAGTTGAACAGCAGGAAGAACGTGTTCGCGCGCATGAACATCGCGCCGTACTCGATCACGGCGGGATCCTTGTTGAATATCTCGACCGCCTTCGGCGCGTTCAGCACCAGCACGACCGCGACCGCGAACGTCACGCCCACGCTCAAGAGTATCGAGGTCAGCGTGCCCCTGTCCGCGCGTTCCTTCTGGTTCGCGCCTATGTTCTGGCTGACGAACGTCGTGGCCGCCATGGCCATGGACTGCATGGGCAGCATGATGAACGAATCCAGCTTGTTGTAACAGCTCCACCCCGCCATGCATGCCGAGCCGAAGAAGTTGATATAGCTCTGCACGAACACATTGGAGAACGCCGTGATGACGGACTGTATGCCCGCGGGGAGGCCCACCGCGAATATGCGCCTGAGCACGTGCGGGTCGATCCTGAGGTCCCGCCAGACCAGCCTGTAGATGTCCTTCGTGCGCGTCAGCAGCATGAGCGTCAGTATCGCGGAGATGAACTGCGAGAGTATCGTGGCGTAGGCCACGCCCGCGATGCCCGCGTGCAGCCACAGCACGAACGCGAGGTCCAGCACGATGTTCAGCACGCTCGTGATGATCAGGAACACCAGCGGGCGCGTCGTGTCGCCCACGGCGCGCAGTATGCCGCTGCCCATGTTGTAGATCAGAAGACCGGATATGCCTGCAAAGTATATGGTCAGGTACTGCGTGGAATCGGCGATCACGTCGTCCGGCGTGGACATGAAGCGCAGCATGGGCCTTGCGCCCAGCGCACCCAGCGCCGTGAACACGATGCAGAACACGAACGTCGCGGCCATCGTGGTCTCTATGGCGTCGTGCAGCCTGTCCATGTCGCGCGCGCCGAAGCGCTGGCCGATCAGAACGCCCGCGCCGATCGAGAAGCCGTTGAAGAAGAACACCGCCATGTTCGTGATCATCTGCGTGGAGCCTATGGCAGCCTGCGCCTGCGTGCTGACGTAATTCCCAACGACCCACATGTCGACCGTGTTGTAGAGCATTTGGAATATGTTGCCCAGCATGAGCGGCAGTGAGAACAGTATGATCTGCTGTACGATAGAGCCCCGCGTCATGTCGCGGGCGGTGGTCTTGTGGGCGTGATGCATGGTGGTCTCCTGTATGGGTCGATGCGTATGAGGTATAAAGGGTCCTGCGGTTCCATCATAGCACGAAGCCGCCCTGGCGAAAGCACGGGTTTGTTAAAGCTGTCAAAGTCATCCGGAGACGATATACGCGACGACCGCGGCGACGGCGATCCAGACGAGCCCGGCCGCGACGGTCGCCCTGTCGGCCTTCTCCTGCCAAGCGACTCCCTTTTCCAGATGGAACCGCGACGGGTCGTCGGCATCGTAGCGCAGGTCGACATGTTCCCCGACCCTGAACATGTCCAGCCAGTAGCCTGTTTCGCTCTCGTGCCGACGCGTCCGCCCGTCGACATCGAACTCGACCACGGGGTGGCAGGTGTACAGCATGCCGCGCCTGAGCGTATATCGCTTTGTGATGTCGACCACGGCGCCCGTGGCGCTCGCTCGCTCGCGTTCCTGCCGCCTGCGCGCTTTGCGCAGCCCGGACAGGCCGATCCAGAGAAGGGCGACGCCGCCCACCGATACGAGCGGGAAGAGCACCAGAAAGAAGAGGGTCCTGTCGTCCATAAGCTCACTTCCCCACACAGAACCTTGAAAAGATCTGGTCGATCAGCGCGTCCGTCGCGTCTGTGCCCAGTATTTCAGAAAGATGCCTGGACGCCTCCTTCAGGTCGATGGCGGCCAGGTCGAGCGGCAGCCCTTCGCGTATGCCCTCGCACGCGCGCTCGAGCGCCTCGCGCGCGTTCCCGGCCAGCGCGATGTGCCGCTCGACGGTCATCAGATCGTCGCCGGCTTCGACCGTGAGCCTGTCGGCAAGCGCCCGGCGCAGCGCCGCTATGCCCTCGCCGGTCCTGGCTGAGACCTCTATGATCCGGGCGTCGCCGCACACGAAGTCGAACGCGGCGGGAAGATCGGCCTTGTTGACGGCGACGATGTCCCCGGGCTGAAGCCCTTTCAGCAGCGCCTCGTCCTGGCCGTCCATGGGCCGCGAGCGGTCCAGCACGAACACACGTATGTCCGCCGTGCGCACGGCATCCCTTGCGCGCTGCACGCCCATGCGTTCGATCGGGTCCTCGGTGTCGCGCTGTCCGGCGGTGTCGGTGATCTCCGCGGCGATGCCATTCAGCTGCAGGCGCTCCGTCAGCGTGTCGCGCGTGGTGCCCGGCACCTCCGTGACGATCGCGCGCTCCTGTTCGAGCAGCGCGTTCATCAGAGACGACTTGCCCACGTTGGGCTTGCCCGCCAGCGCGATGCTCGCGCCTTCGCGCATGAGCCGCGCCGCCTCCGGGCGCGCGCGCCGTGCGAGCTCCTCCATGAGCGCCTCCGCTCCGGCGAGCACCTGCTTTGCGGACGCCTCCTCCTCGACTTCGTCGGGGAAGTCCGTGCCGGCCTCGATCAGGGAAAGCATGTCCATGATGCGGCTGTTCGCGTCGCGCACGAAGCCGGATACGCCGCCCTCGAGCTGCCGTACGGACGCGCGCGCTGCGGCCTCGCTCTGCGTGCCGACCAGCGCCATCACGGCCTCGGCGTCCGCCAGCGTGATGCGCCCGGACAGGAACGCGCGCTTCGTGAATTCGCCCGGCGCGGCGGGGCGCGCGCCCAGCGCGCAAAGGCGACGGAGCACTCTGCGCGCCGTCACGTCGCCGCCGTGGCAGTGTATCTCCGCCACGTCCTCGCGCGTGTAGGACCGCGGCGCCTTCATGTACACGGCCATCACGCGGTCGACGGTATCGCCGCTCTCGTCGACAGCGCGGCCGTACATCAGCCGGTTTGGTTCGAAGGCGCGTGAAACATGGTTCGGCACGAACGCCGCCTTCAGTATGCTGAGCGCGTCGTCGCCGGAGACGCGTATGATGGCAATGCCGCCCTGGCCGCGCGGCGTGGCCAGGGCGCAAATGGTGTCGTCATGCATGGGTTCAGTTGGTCGCGCCGGTGCGCACGGGCAGCACCAGGTGCAGGTAGTCCGGGTCGCCCACGGGCGATATAATGCACGGGGCGATGGGGCTGTTCATCTTGAGCTCGATGCGTTCGGCGTCGATGTAGCGCACGACGTCCGTCATGTAGCGCACGTTGAACGCGATGTTGAGGTCCGCGCCTTCCTGCTCGGTGTAGAGCTCCTCGTGCACGTCGCCGATCTGGGAATGCGCCTCGATCACCAGCGTGCCGTCGTGTATGCGCAGCACCAGCAGGTTGTTGTTGCCGTCGCGTGCGAACAGCGCGGCGCGGTCTATGCAGCGGCGCAGCGGCTCCAGCTCGACCGTGACGCGCGTGGCGAATTCGGCCGGGAGTATCCTGTGATAGTCGATGTATTCGCCGCTGATCAGTATGATGAATATCTCCGTATCCTCGAGACGTATGTGCAGCTTGTTGCCGCTGAAGGACAGCACGGCAAAGGCGTCCTCCTTGTCGGAGAGCAGCTTGCCTATGTCGCCTATGGCGCGTCCGGGTATGATCGCGGAGAGCTCCTTCACAGCGTCGCCGCACGTGTCGCGCTTGAGCGCAAGGCGGTAGCCGTCCAGCGCCACCATGGACACCGTGCCGTTCTTGATCTCCAGGAAGCTGCCGGTCAGCACCTCGCGCGCGTCTTCCGTCGCGATGGCGAACTCGGTCTTCTGTATCATGTCGCGCAGCATGTCCTGCGGCAGCGCGATTTCGTTGACGTCGTCCAGCTGCGGCAGCTGCGGGAACAGGTCGGCGTCCATGCCCGACAGGTTGCTCTTTGACGATCCGGAGCGTATGTTGAACACCATGCGTTCGTTCATGGATATCGTGACGCTGTCCTCCGGCAGGCGGCGCACGATCTCGGAGAACATCTTGCCCGGCACGATGCCGCGGCCGGCTTCCTTGATCTCGGCCTGCATGCGCGTGACGATGGTGATGCGTTCGTCCGAGCAGGTGAGCACGATGTTGTCCCTTTCGGTCTCGACCAGTATGCCCTCCAGCGCGGGGTTCGTGGTGCGGGCGGATATGGCCTTTGTGACGATCTGCAGCCTCTCGATCAGCTGCTGCGTGGAACAGGTGAATCGCATGATAGCATGACCTCCGTAACATGTTGTCAGATGATACTATTATAATTGGAAATGGTAAAGAAATCAATCACCACATCATACGTCCATTGAACTATGTCGTCCTATCTGTTCTTCCCAGGATGTAGTCTACAGAGACCCCATAATAATCCGCCAACGCGATCAGCATATCCGTCGGGATGTCTCGATACCCCTGTTCATAGCGGAAATACTGAGGTTGTTTCATGCCGAGCATCGCCGCGATCTCTTTTTGTGTCTTGTCGTGATCCTCTCGCAGTTCACGAATGCGTCTGTATTGTGTCATGCTTTTCCTCCATTTGAGAGAGAATTCGGAAATAACCGAATGGGCATATTGACAATACGACAGATTCGTAGTACAATGATACAAATATAACTATATGGATATAAATTGCTTCTTTATCTGATGGATCGTCGCAAATCACGGACACAGGATGCAAATATACGCAGTAATTAAATTTATATGGCAGTAAAGGAATCAGGACGAATATGTGGAATTTAGATAAAGAGAATACTCATTGCTCACAGAGCAGGAAGGAGAAGATGTAGATGAAAGAGTCACGAAGAATGCTGAGTCTGCTTATGCTGATTTGCTTGCTTTTCGCCGCGTTGACGGTAAATGCGGAGGATAAAGGCATCGGTTTAGGAGATAAAGGAGAAACGATCGCAATCCTACAGAGACGTCTCAGCGATATGGGCTACTTTGAGAGTACTATAACGGGCGTATTTGATGATGCGACAAAGGAGGCCGTAGAAGCCTTTCAGGAAGCGAATGGTTTGGAGGCAACGGGAATCGCAGATCCAGAAACCATCGCGAGGATGTACGCGGATGACGTGATAAGCCTAAAACCTTTGCCTACTCCGACCCCGGCGCCAAAGATCTATTCTAAAGAGGAGTGCTATCAGGCGGCCGTCAACAAAATCATGTGGTATAAGTATAACGATCCGAGTTCAGTTCGGTATACCCTGAACTGGTCAGATCACCGAGACGGATGCTATGTGTTCATGTTCGACTTTTCACAGCGGATGTCGAGTGGAAAGATGGAATACTGCAAATGGATGCTCACAGTTGATGAGAAGACGGGCAAAGTGATCAAGAACGATCAGAGCGGTTTTTCTTATCGGTGATATGTAAAGGAGGAATAATCTATGAAAACTGTAACCAGGAAGATTGTCTGTGCGGTTGTGATCGCCGTGCTGCTGCTCGCATCGAGCACTACAGGTTTGACGGAAACGAAGTCGGGGTCTTTCACATCGTCCTTGATATCAGCGCTCAGGAAATCACAGAGCATCACAGAAAAGGACTGGTATGGCACAAGCGAGAATCGCGCTGGCCTAACCGTTTTATTGTTGATCGAAGCGTCTTCCGATTCTGTTTTAGGGAGTACTGATTTGTTTTACGGCGGCCTTTACAATACTTCGTACTGCGGAAAATCCAATGATGGCCTGGTCGTAGGTGCGAGCGCTCTCAGCGGCGATATCATCATATTTTCATATGATGCATCAAGAAATTCGGCAACCTATACGCTTTTCACGGGAGAGCAGACGAATAGCTTATCGCTGGAAAGCTTGGTATCAGCTGTGACCGGCGGGGATTACTATGCGAACGCTTCAAAGAATATCAAGAGCTGGGTGGATATGCTGGGGAATATATGACAAACGGAGCAAACCGGGAAGAATAGATACTTTCATTCTTGATGATGTGATACATATATCCAGAAGGAACGATTTCAGTTACATGGAGGCTTCGCAAATGAAGAGAGTATTGATCCTTGTGATAGTTCTATCAATGTCTTGCATGAGTGCGTTTGCAGCAGAAGGCATGAGTGATTTGAAACCCTTTCCGAACATGATGATGGATTCTGTCGCAAGTCAGCTGAATTCCGCAACGGACCTTACGATTGCGGAAGAGAACCGTGCGATCCTTGCAGCACTACTTACGTTGGAATACTGCTACTATACGAATACGAATGAGATCGATTACACACAGCCAATCTTCGTTGGAAAGAAGGATACGACGGTGAGCTGCGCTTTCGCGACGGGAGATGACTATGTAGTGGTGTTTTTCCAGATGAATCCTACAAGTACGAGCTACGGGAAGATCTACGATTGTGATTCCGCCATGGCGCGTGTAACGATGATGATGGCTAGCGATGAGGTTTGGCCAGTAGCGTACGATCTCTACGAAGAGAAACTGGCTGCGGTGATCGATCAGATTTAGTGGATGAATCATATGGTGAAGATTTGAACGAACGTGATTAGAATGCGAAAGGAAGGACAAGACAATGAAGAAGACGATCGTTGGGTCGATCATTTTGATCCTTGTAACAGCTGTTGCTATGAGCACGCTCTCTGTTTTGGCGGAAACCGACGACGTTACATATATCCGTGGGATGAGCGGTGATCGTGTAACGGAAATACAGCAGGCTCTGAAGTCTATGGGCTACAATATCACTGTTGTCAATGGCGAATACACAGAAGAGACACAGTGGGCCGTTGCCTCATTTCAGAAGTTAAATGGCCTGGAAGTCACCGGAAACGCTGATCCCGAAACGCAGAGGATTATATTATCGGTGGATGCAATACCAGTACCTACGCCAAAGCCGGAATATAAAGGTTGGTATGTCTCTAAAGAGGGAAAGTATAGGATGAGACCTTTCACCCTGCACAAAAATCAAGTTAATATCGAAATCATCAATTATGAAACGGGAAAAACTGTATATGATCAATGGATCGAACTGATTTCGTCAGATATAGAAGATGGACTCGTTAAAGATGGATTCAGAATAGCAGGTAAGAGGCTTAGTGATTCACCAGTAGTTGAATTCTCAGAGGTCTCGGAAGGAAAGATAGAATTAGACATCTGTTATGAGCTATCGGTCGGAACCCCTTTTTCGACAAAGGAACAAATAATGAAAATCACTCCTCATCAAACAATCGACATCAATGAATAAGTACGTTTGGATCCATGAGGATTTCATCTATGATCAGATAGTCATGATGTCTGTGAGGTGGAGTACAAAGGACACGACGAAGAGGCTGTCTCAAAATGACATGAAGAGGCAATTTGAGATAGCCTCTTCATTTTGAAGTTGATCCAATTTAAAATGGAGAAAGAGAACAAAAGAGTTGAAAATAAGCAGGTCGGCAATGGAGTACAGAACTTAAGTGTCATATCTTAACTGTACACTAAAACTGTCGCTATATATCGACAGATATTGCAAATAGTAACAAATATAAAAATTTTGATATTGTAAAGGAATCGTGTATACATATGTAGAATATTGATATGAGGACATGCTCTGTGTCCGTACATCCGAAAAGGAGGGGATCACCATGAACGGGAAGAGGATCATCAGTGTGCTGCTTGCAGTGGCGCTCGTGCTGACACTGGGGTGCGCGATCGCTTCGGCTGAGGAGTCCGGGCATAAGTTCGAGCCGCTGCTGCTCAATGCGATGGACAATTCGGCGTATGCATGGACATCGTCATCATACCAGAGGGCGCTGTTTTCCTGTCTTGCGCTTGCCGATCTTGTCGTCGACGGCTTTTTTGATTCACTGGACCCGAGCCTTTTGATCAACGCCAGCTTTGTCGGCAAAGACAAGGAGACTGGATTATTCGTAAGCCTTGTCGCCTACAATGACAAGGGCGTACTGTCCATGCATTATTCACCGGATATCGGCACCGCCATCGTCAGCTTCAACGAAGCCGATTTCATGACGGACTCGCTCATGAACATGATGGTACAATCTCTCGACCAATATGACTATGTAAAGAACAGCCAAAGTGATGTGTCAGAAGCCGCAGGTGCGCTAGCAGAGCTGATGAAGGCCGCTGCGAACTGACGAGGGTCTCGCAAGGAGAGGAGAAAACAAATGAAGAGGGCGTTATGCATACTTGTGCTGATCGTCATGGCGCTGGGGCTTGCCGGCGCACAGGCGGAAGAAGATTATTACAGCTTCACACCTATCATGCTGAACGCGATCGACAAGACGTCGTCGAGCTGGTTTTCGACATCCTATAACAGGGCATTGTTTGCCTGTTTAGCGCTGGGCGACCTGCTCCTGGATGGATACTATCCTGAGATCGACACGGGCTACATGATGAACGCCAGCTACGTCGGACAGGACAGGGAGACCGGTCAGATACTTACACTTGTGGCATATAATGATACGGGCACGCTGTTTATCTATTATGCTCCTGTCCTCGGCAAGGCTTACGTCAACGAGGAGGCTTTCCCGTCAGATGTGAAGGAGATTTGGGGTGATTCACTCATGGGGGCGCTCATTGAAAGCATGGACTCAGCCGAATTCATCAAAAACGACAAGAGCGAAGTATTAGAGGCCTCGCAAGATATCGTGGAGATCCTGAAACAGGCGATCGAGTGATCGGCTCCAAGCAGACACCGGAACGGCCGCAGGTCATGATCTGCGGCTGTTCCATCCTTTAAGGCCTGAAAATCATGCAGCTGTTTCATGCCGAGCATCGCTGCGATCTCTTTTGCGTCTTGCTCTTTCTCCTTTTGAGAGCGGAATATGAACGCATCTGATGAATTGTCGTAAATCACAGACACATGACGCGGATTAACGCAGTAATTAAATCAAATACATAATAAGGGATAAGGGAGGACAAGCAGAATATAGAATAAGGGAAGATTCATTCGTCTCCAAATTACAATCGTTGCAACAGGGGGGAACATATATGAAGAGACTACATATCTTGGGTGTCATTCTTGCGATTGCGCTCACCATCTTTGGCGTTGTCTGTCCGATTCCTGAGAAATACGTGTATGTCAGCAGTTCAAGCTCCGCTTACCACAGTGATTGGAAAGAAAACACAGGAGCGGGATATCTTGGCGGAGATGCATACAACTACATCGTTGAAGCATCGCTGAAGGCAGGATATTTAAACAGCGTGGTCACCACGAAATGCTTTAGTATAGCTGTTGGTATTTTGCTATTCTTCCTAAGCTTGTTTTCAGGAATGAAGAATGACACTGTAGCACGACAGACTGAAACGATTGAGAGGCTCATTGATTACCAGCGTGATCTCAATAAAGGCGTTAGTCGTTTAGAGGAACAGGTCAAAAAGCTCGCATTATATCAAGAGAAGCGTGAAGAAGATTAGTTGAACATGTCAATTTACACAGCACACACAGCGCGCTGGGAACCTCTCCGCCGTCTTATCGACCGTGTCGCTGATATGAAGCAGATTCCTCGCCGCTTCGTCAGTTTTGTTCTTGCTATGCTTGATCCCGAACCTACACCAGCCGCTGCCTGTAAACTACAGGATGGCGGCTTTTTCGTTGTCGGAATAATCATGATAAGGCGACAGCATTTCAACCCGAGAGATTCAGCATTTTCAACCCGAGAGATTTCACTCCGATAATCTTCCGACTATCGTATATAACGGCAGCTCTCACCGCCGCTGCCGTCGCCTATCATTTATTCTTTTTATGTACTGTACCGCCGTGATCGGCGATCCATTTCTCCAAATCTTCGTCAAGTTCGGTGTTTACCGTCAAGAAACCCATGCCCGTCTTCATGAAACGGGTGCCGTGCGTCGGAAAACTAACAAGAAATCGCGTGCTCCATCCGAGGTAATACATATGGATCCCGCGCGCCGGCGTACTGAAATCGATATCGGGTGCGTACAGTGCGCAGCTCGTATCGGCGCCCGCGCGAATAAACCAGTCGTTGTCGATATACTGCCAGAATCCGCGTATGAAACCGAACCGCACGTGAGAGAGCAGCACGCGCGGTTCTCTTCCATGCAGCACGGGGAAAAGCGGCAGTATGCAGTTCCTGAAGATGTTGACTGCAAACGGAGCCATGAACGCGGTCACGAACAGGGAAGAACCGACCGTCTCGCCGACACTCATTCGGCCTTCCACGTGCATGGCGAGGAACAGAACGATCAGCGTCATCGTGATCAGTACGAAAAGTGTGAACCTTCCGCCTGCTGTGACCAGCATCAGATCCTTTCTCGAAAACGTCCTCAGGGGTATGTGCTTTTCGTCTGCGAAGCCGGGCCTGAGCTGTTCTGACCGTATGTGGGTGTACGCGAAACAGCCGATGGTCAGGATCGCGAGGAACGCTTCCAGCAAAGCGAAAGCGTTCACCGCTTCCCCACCTCCAGCACCCAGTATCCGCCCTTCTTCGCCACGGCCAGCGCCTCTCCGTCCAGCTCCCTGAGCATCTTGAGCGCGGACTGCGCGCCCTGCTGCTTGCGTATCACGATGTACATGCGCCCGCCCTCGTTCAAGCGCGCGAAGCCCTCGCGGAACAGGCCGTAGATCGTGTCCTTGCCCGTGCGTATGGGCGGATTGGTCACGATGAAGTCGAAGCGCCCCGTTACGTTTTCGAAGCCGTCGCCCTCAAGTACTTCGGCGTCTATGCCGTTCAGCGCGCAGTTTGCCCGCGCCAGCGCCGCCGCGCGCGGGTTGACGTCCGTCAGCACGCACTCGATGTCGGGATGAGCGCGCTTCATGAACGCGCCCACGGGTCCCCAGCCGCAGCCAAGGTCGAGCACGCGCCCGTGCAGCGCGGGCAGCGCCTCGAGCAGCGTGCGGCTTCCCGGGTCCAGGCCGTCGCGCGAGAACACGCCCGCGTCCGTGTCGAACCAGAGCGTGAGTCCGAGGCATTCGGCGCTTATGCGGCGTATGTCGTGCGCGGATGCGGGTTGTGCGGAATAGTAGTGGTCGGCCATGGTCATGCTTCCTTTCCGATCTTGCGATAGGCGACGGGCAGCCCCTGCCATTCAAGCAGCGTCCATCCGGGCGCGGGGCCGGTCAGCTTGGGCTTCTCGCCCGCGCGCAGGCGCTCCATGAGCGCGTCGTCGATCTCCATAGTCCTGTTCGGCGCGACGCCAGCTGCGCGCGCGAAGGCGGGCAGGGGCTCTATGTGGCTCCGGCCCGTGCGCATCAGCGCAAGCCCGGGCTTCACGGTGCGTATGCCGTCAAGGGACGGCGTGCCGTGCGGCAGCAGGTGCACGTAGTCGCCCTGGCGTATCGGCGTGCCGTCGGGCGGCGCGCCGACCTCGTCCCTGAAGCGCTCCAACAGGGAGACAAGCTCCTTCGACGCCTGCATGGGCGCGGGCTCACGCGCGCGGCCGGGCGCCCTTCTGAGCCTTGCGACGAAGTGGCCGTCGCCCCGCGCCAGGTGCGGCCATACACGCAGCATGCCGCCTTCAGACGCCCCCAGCCCCGGCAGGCTGAAGTCCTCCGGCGCAAAGTCCGCGTGGCGTTCAAGGAACCGCGCCACGCTCCCCTCGTCCTCATGGCGGTTGAACGTGCAGGTGGAATAGACCAGCCGCCCGCCGGAGCGCACCATTTCCGCGGCGGAATCGAGTATCTCCGCCTGGCGGCGCGCGCAGCCCTGCGGCGATTCGGGCTTCCACTCCCCGCGCGCCTCTGGCGTGCGTCGGAACATGCCCTCGCCGGAACAGGGGGCGTCCACCAGCACCGCGTCGAACATGCCGGGCCACTGCCTTGCCAGCAGGTCCGGCGCGGCGCACACCGCTACGGCGTTCGTGACGCCCATGCGCTCCAGATTCTCCCTGAGCAGCTTCGCGCGGGACGGCACGATCTCGTTGGAGACCAGCACACCTGCTCCGCGCATCGCCGCGGCGATCTGCGTGCTCTTGCCGCCCGGCGCGGCGCACAGGTCGAGTATGCGCTCGCCGGGCGCGGGTGCAAGCGCGGCCGCCGCCGTCATGGCGGAGGCCTCCTGCAGGTACATCGCGCCAAAATTGTGCGCGGCGGATGCGCCGGGGCGCGCGCCTTCCCTGATGTAGTAGCCGTCCCCGCACCACGGCACGGGGTCGCCCATGTAGGGCAGGCAGTGCGCGTATGCGGCTGGGCGCAGCGCGTTCACGCGCAGCGCGCGCGTGGAGGGCTGCTCCAGCGCATCCAGAAAAGCGGGCAGCTGATCCCCCAGCAGCGCCCGCATCTCTTCGACGAAGTGTATATCGTACATGCTCATTTTCCGGGGTCGTTGTCCTGATAGTAGGCCATGGATGTCGGCAGGCCCTTGCGTATCAGCCTGCGCTCCAGCGCCGCGCGCACCATGGCATACAGCAGCGCGAACGTGGGTATGCTCAAAAGCATGCCAAGGAAGCCGAACAGTCCGCCGCCCACCAGCAGCGAGACCAGTATCCATATGGGCGATATGTCGACGTAGTCCTTCAGTATGAACGGGCCCAGCACGTTCCCGTCGATCTGCTGCAGCACGATGATCATTACCGCGAACCACAGCGCCTGATGCGGATCGACGATCAGCAGTATCAGCACGCTGGGCACGGCGCCTATGATCGGGCCGAAGAACGGCAGTATGTTCGTCATGCCTATGATCACGCTGATCAGGAGCGCGTAATCAAAGCGGAATATCAGCATCAGTATGTAGCATATGACGCCGATCACCAGCGAATCCAGCAGCTTTCCCGTGATGAAGCCGGAGAATATGCGCGTGGCGCGCCGCGTCCAGAAGATCAGGGCCTCGCTGCTCTCGCGGGACAGCATGGCGTAGCTGATCTTTTTGCCTATGGCGCAGAGATGCTCCTTCTCCATCAGGAAGTAGAACGCCACGATCATGCCTATGAACACGGGATACAGCGTGTTGTAGACCCTTGACGTGATGGTCGTGGACATGGACAGTATGAAGGAAAACACCGAGTCGGAATAGCTGGAGAACTGCGCAAGCATGTCCATCCACGCGATGGACAGCTGTTCGCCGTCTATGTTGATGAAGGCCATGTCGTGCGTGGCCAGGAAGTCGTTTACGATGTTCGAATTCTGCTGCAGTACGGTCTTCAGCGAATCGTACAGCTGTGTGAACGATTTGAACAGCTGCGGCAGCAGTATCACCATGAACAGTATCACGAAGCTCAGCAGCACGATCAGCGACAGCGCTGCGCTGATCCCGCGGCTCAGGCGCGGATGCGGCTTCTTGCGGGATACGGCCTTTGAGATGAGCCAGTCCAGGCGCTTGACGATGGGGTACTGTATGAACGCAAGCGCCACGCCGACCATGAAGGGCCGTACTGCGGTCATGAACCTTTGAAGGCCTGACATGATGTCGCTCAAGTAGATCAGCCCGGCGATGAAAAGCGCCGCGATGGCGATGATGACGGTGTATACGCGCACGCGCGCGCGTTCTTCCTGCGGTATCGGGTTGCGCATGGGTCCGGTCCACCTCCTCGGATGTGATGCCGATCGATCATGTATCGATTATACCACTCCGAGACGATTTGTTCAATGGGGATATGACGCGATGAACGACGGTAAAGACCAATTGCCGCGGACGTTCCGAAACCACCGGGACCGCAAAGGAGCCCCGACGCCGTCGGAGCTCCTTTGTGACGCAATGGGCCTTACATCATGTGCGGCACATACTTCATGCCGTTCTCCAGCGCGAAAGCCTGCGCCGCGCTGCCCGCCGGCGCGTATATCGCCACGTCGCCGCACCCGGAGAAGGCGTCCCCTGCGATGGATGTCACGGAGGTGGGCATGTATATGACCCTGAGCCGCACGCAGTCCGCAAACGCCATGGGGCCTATCTCCGCAAGGCCTTCGGGACACACGGCGCACGTCATGTCCGCGGCCCGGAACGCGCCCTCCTCGATCGACACGAGGTCCCCGGGCATGTCGAAGTCGACCTCGGGCAGGTCGAGGACCTGCAGCGTGGTCGCTGCGTCGATCGTGATGCGCACGTATGCGGAGGGTGTGGAACAGGTATATTCGTCCGTCAGAACGTCGGGCTGGCCGGAGCGCGGCTTGTCGTGAACGTAACCCCCGTTGAGCACGCCTTTGACCAGTGTCGCGCATCCGCGTATGTCAAGGCCTGTCAGGGCATTTTTGTAGCTTGACAGGCTGGCGAGCTTGGGGCACTGGCCGAGCAGGAGGCGGGACAGGCCGTTCGAGCTGCATGAGACCTCGGTCAGCGCGGCGCAGTCGCGCAGGTCGAGCTCAGTCAGGTCGTTTCGGTCGCAGTAGAAAAGCTGAAGGCCCGTGCAGCCGTCCGCGTCGAGCGTCGCAAGCGCGTTGTCGCCGCATGAAAGATAGGAGAGTCGGGTATGGTCGCTTACATCCAATGCGGTCAGGGCATTGCCCGCGCAGTTGCACTCGATCAGCGCCATGCAGTCCTCCACGTCCAGCTCGGTCAGCAGGTTGTGGCTGCAGTCGAAATGTGTAAGCTGCGTGAGGCCGCGCAGGTCGACGGATGTCAGCCTGTTTTCATAGCAGTTCAGCTCGGTGAGCGCCGCGCAGTCGCGCAGATCGAGCGATGTGAGCGCGTTTTCGTTGCACGTCAGCTCCTCAAGAGCCGCGCAGCCGCTCACGTCCAGCGCGGTGAGCGCGGACATCGCGCAGTTGAGCTTTGTGAGCGCGGGACAGGCGCTCAGATCAAGCGAAGTCAGCGCGCTGCCGAAGCAGCTGAGCTCGTTCAGCTGCGGACAGTTGGAGACATCCAGCGACTTGATCGCGCACCAGCCGCAGTTGAGCGTCCTGAGCGCGCCGCAGTCGGACACGTTCAGCGAGGTCAGGACGCAGCCCATGCAGTTGAGATGCTCCAGGGCCGCGCAGCCCGTCAACGTGAGCTTCAAGAGGCTTTCGCATTCCGCACAGTCCAGCGTCTCAAGCGCGGCGCAGCCGGCCGCGTTCACGCGCTTGAGCGCCCTGCAGCTGTAGCATTCGAGCGTCTGAAGCGCCGCGCAGCCGCTTACGTCGATTTCAGTGATCGTTCCGGAACCGGGGCAGTGCAGCGCGGTCAAGGAGGTGAGATGCTTCACGCCCTCAAGGCTCTCGACCTCCTGATAGTCGCCGATCGTGATCTCGCTCGCCTGCGCGATCTCGCCTTCGGACAGCGCGCCGTCCCCGTCCGCGTCAAAGTTATCCGCGACGATATGTCGGAAGGTCTCGTCCGGGAAGTGTGCCTCGTCCAAGGGAACGGCGCCTTCCGCGAGCGCGGCGGGAAGCGCGAGTGCGGCGAGCGACAGTACGAAGAAGAGTGTGGATATGAAGCGACGCATATGTGATACCTCCGTGTTATGAATATTGCATTCATATTATACACCTGCTTCCGTACTTTGTAAATGAAAAATCACCCGGCGCGGATGCGCCGGGCGCGGAAAGCTCATTCGAATGTTCTATCTTGTGTAGGCCACGTAGTCATAGTCCTTGTTCTCCGCGAACACTTCGGCCACACTGCCGGAGGGCGCGTAGATCGTGAAGCCGGAGCAGCCGGAGAACGCGTCGGGCGCGATCGACGTGACGGAGGCGGGTATGTATATGCCCTTGAGTTTCGTGCAGTTCATGAATGCCTTTGCGCCTATGGACTTAAGCGTGTTCGGGCAAATCACCATGGTCATCGCGCCGCCGCGGAAGGCCTCGGTCTGTATCGTGGTCAGCTTTGCGGGCAGCACGAAGTCGGCCGCGGGGAGGGCGTTATAGGTGAGCTTGACGGTGCTGTTATAGCAGACAGTATAGTTATCATAATCGTCTGAATCATATATGTAACCGACGGCTGTGAAGTTGAATTCACCATAGGGATCCCACTCGTCCAGATAGTAGTTATCCCAGTCTATATGGTTGACTTCGTAGGTTCCCTTCTGTACGCAGGTTACGAGGTTGGGACAGTTGGAGATATCCAGTGTTGTAAAGCTGTTGTCGTAGCTTATCAGCCTTTCCAGCTTTGTGCACTTACTGATGTTAAGGCTTGTGAGTTTATTCATGCTGCAGTTGAGGTATGTCAGGTTCGCATTCATACTCAGGTCGATCGTCTTGATGCTGTTCATATCGAAGTCCAGCCAGGTCAGATATGTGTTCTTTGTCATATCCAGGCTTGTCAAGGCGTTATCATAACAGCCGAGTGCGTCGAGCTTTGTCAGTGTTGAAACGTTCAGACTGGTCAGTTTGTTGCCGCCACACCAGAGTTCTTGCAGATTTATGTTCTTTGATACATCGAGTTTTGTCAGGTTGTTATATGTGCAACTCAGATACTCAAGATTTGTGTTTTTTGAAATGTCGAGCGAAGTCAGAGAATTGCAGCTGCACTCGAGATACGTTAGATTTACAAGACTTGTGATGTTTAGCTTTGTTAGTTCGCATCCCCAGACACCAAGGCGTTTCAGCTTTGTCAGCTTGGACACGTCGATGCTGGAGATGCTGGATTCTTCGATATACAGCTCTTCCAGAGAAGTGAAGTATTCGACTCCCTTCATGGTTTTCATATCAGGGACTTCAACCAGTTCGATCGCTTTTACCGAAGCAATCTCCGTTGACGACAGCTTCCCGTCGCCGTTTGCGTCGAACTCAGCCTTAACGTACTGCCTGAAGATGCTGTCCGGGAAGTTGGTCGAGTTGATCGTGACCGAGCTTGCGCGCGGCACGGCGTCCTCAGCCAGCGTCGCGGGCGCCATGGCAAGCGTAAACAGCGCGATAAACAACAGCGCCATCAAAAGTCCTCTGCGCATCCGGATCGTCCTCCCATTAAAAACTCAATATGCAATAATTATACAATGGAGACATTGATATATGATAACATGAATATTAAATAAAGATGACAAGTATACAAAATGACGGTGTGCGGTGAAGCAAGTGCTTCGCCGCACACCGTCATGACGCGCCTGTGCGTCACCTCGTATAAGTCACGCAATCGAATCCCCTGTTCGCCGCGAACGTTGCCGCGGCGCTGCCTGCGGGCGCATAGATCGTGAGCCCGGAGCATCCGGAGAACGCGTCGGAGGCGATCGCCACCACGGATGCGGGTATGTAGATCTCCTGAAGTCCCGCGCAGTCCGAAAACGCCTTTGCGCCTATGGTCTTCAGCCCGTTCGGGCAGAGCACCACGGTCATGTCCGCGCCCGTGAAGGCCTGTGCGCCGATCTCCGTGAGGCCCGAGGGCAGCGTGAAGTCCGGCGTGGACATCACTGTGGTCATGAGCGAGGTGGAGGGATGCACGCGCATCTCGCAGTAGAGGTCCTCCTCGTCCAGCCAGTACACGTTCGAGGACAGCGTCTCCGCGCCGCTTGCGTCGTACTCGACCTCGCTCAGGAGCACCTCGCCCTCCGTCGCGCAGCGCAGCAGGTTCGGGCATTCGGTCAGGTCCAGGCGCGATATCGCGTTGCCGAAGCAGTACAGCATCGTGAGCGCCCCGTTGTTCGTGATGTCCAGCGCGGTCAGCCCCGCGCTCTCGCAGTAGAGTTCCGCAAGGTCGGGACAGCTCTTCACGTTGAGGCTGCCGAGGCTGTTGTAGCCGCAGGCGAGGAACATGAGAGCGCCGTTGCCCGTGACGTTCAGCGAGGTGAGCCGGTTGCCCTCGCAGCTGAGCGTCATGAGGTCGGGGCAGCTTGCGACGTTCAGCGATGTGATCTTGTTGAAGCCGCAGGTCAGCTCGGTAAGCTCCGTGCATTTCGACACGTTCAGCGCGGAGAGGTCATTGTCGGCGCAGGAGAGTATCCTTAAGGACGCGCAGTTCGACACGTCGAGGCTCGACAGGCTGTTGCCGTCGCAGTAGAGCTCCTCAAGAAGCGTGTTTTTGGAGACATCCAGCTCGTCCAGGTCGTTCAGGCTGCAGTCCAGCACCACAAGCGACGTGAAGTATTCGATGCCTTCCAGTGACGTTATGTCGCTTTCCTGTATGTTGATATCCGTGGCGGCCTCGATTTCGTCGTTCGAGAGGGAACCGCTGAAATCCAGATCGAACTCCTCGGTGATGTAGTCGCGGAACGTCTCGTCCGGGAAGTGAGAGGAACTGATCGATACGGACGCCAGCGCGCTGCCGCCCAGCAGCAGCATGAAGGCGACAGCGGCCGATATCAGCGAGAACGGATATTTGCGCATGCACGATACCTCCAGAATGATTTCACCCAAACACAGTCTACTAAAAAACTATGGGGTTAAATCGATGAAAGTATTTTGTGCATTTAAATAAATTGTAACTTTATTATGACAACATCAGCGGACATATGAAATAAATTTGATATCATGGTCGCTTGCGAACGCCGCTGCGGCGCTTCCGGCGGGCGCGTAGATCGTAAGGCCCGTGCAGCCGCTGAATGCGTCATCGGCGATGGCGGTGGTGGTCGCGGGGATGTAGATCTGTTTAAGGGCCGTGCAGTTCGCGAAGGCCCTTGCGCCTATCGTCTTCAGCGTGTTCGGGCAGACGACCACGGTCATACCGGCCTTCATGAACGCCTCGGCCTGTATGCTGGTGGCCTTGGCGGGTATGATGAAATCGGGGGTGGACATGATGGAGGCTGTTATGGTGGTGCCTTCGTCGAAATAGAGGTCATACCATATGTCGTCGTTGTTTGTCCACGAGTAGGAGCAGCCGTAGGAGCCGTAGTTCGTATACTTTCCGTGCATTACGGCCTTGACCAGGTTCGGGCAAGTGACCACATTGAGCGACTTTATGTTGTTCCCAGGACATGCGAGGTATTCAAGTTTAGTACATTTACTCACATCCAGCGAGGTCAGTTTGTTTTCGGAACAATCTAACCATGTGAGCTTCGTCAGCTTCGTGACATTAAGTTGCGTGAGTCGGTTCCCACCACACTCAAGGGATTCCAATGCGATGCACTTGCTCAAGTCAATGGAACTGATTTCATTACTGGTAAAACAGAGATCGGTCAGCTGTGTGTTGTTCGTCACATCCAGACTGGTCAGGAAATTGTACTGACACTCCAGCCATTCTAACTGTGTGTTGTTGCTGACATCAAGCGATGTTAGCTGATTGCCACTGCATGAGAGAGATTCCAGCTTTGTATTTTTCGTAAGGTCCAACCGGGCAAGCGAGTTGATCGCGCAGCCCAAATCGCGCAGGTTGACGTTCTTGCTGACATCCAGGCTCGTCAGCTCATTCTCCGTCACGTCAAGGACTTCAAGTGCGGTGAAATACTCGACGCCCTTGAGAGATTCACAACCCTCGTACATGAGGTCGATCTCCTTGACCGCCGCGATCTCGGTGGACGAGAGCTTCCCATCCCCGTTCGAATCGCAGTAATCCGAAACGTAATCCCTGAAGTACTCATCCGGGAAGTTCGTTGAGTTGATCCTTACGTAGGAGGCGCGTTCGACGCGATCATCCTCTCCCAGCGCCGTACAGCCCAGTATCAGGGCAAACGCGCAGGCCAACAGCGCGATCATCATGAGGCTTTTGCGCATAGAAACCATCCTTTCGCTAATTATTCATCTTATATTAACACAAACAGCCTTGTGATGTGTGTCGTGATGGTTAAGTTCACGCTAAGAATCGGACTTTGGCGCATCTGTGAGCAGCGCCCTTGCCACAGCCCTGTCCGCGTTGGATTTGATGTGACGCACGTGGTCTACGGAGTAGTGCGTGGCGCGCGCAATGGCGGCGTAGTGCATGCCCTTCTCGTAGCGCAGGCGCACCACGTCCCTGTACGCTGGTTCCATCGCGCCGAGCACCTCGTCGACGGCCTGCCTGAGGCGCGCGCACTGCGCGAGCTCGCGCTCGACAGATGCGGCCAGCTCCGTCCACGCCTGTTGGCCCTCCTCGTCCTCGGCGCGGTCGCGCTGCGCGAGCGCCCATGCGCGCTCCTGCTCCAGCTCCTTCGTGCGCGCGGGCACGTTCGCCCATGCGCCTAACAGCATGCGCGCGGGCCTGTTCTCGTTCGTCATGGAGCACCTCCTCTGTGGGTTTTGTTCGCGTTTACGCGAAATCATGACGTCATTATAACCGCGGAAATGCGAATTGTCAACGGGAAAATCGCGTATCCGCGAATATTTGTGCAAATTGCTTGCATTTATGCGAGAAATGTGCTATCATGCTTGAAAAGAGATTCAAGGAGGTATGCCGTGATGACCCCGGGAGAACGCATCAGGGAGCGCAGGCAGGCGCTCGGGCTGACGGTCGAGGCGCTGGCAGAGCGCACGGGCCTTTCGCCGGCGACGATCTACCGCTACGAGGCGGGGGACATATCGCACATGCGCGCGGACAAGCTGCAGCCGATCTCGCGCGCGCTGCGCGTCGCGCCGGCGTGGCTCATGGGCTGGGAGGACGAGTGGCCCGAGGGGCTCAGGCCTCTCGCTTCGATGAAGCGGCAGGCGATACCGCTGATTGGCGAGGTCGCCGCGGGCGTGCCGATACTGGCGGAGCAGGACTACGAGGCGTGGGTCGACGCGGACGACACGCTGCGCGCCGACTACGCGCTGACCGTGCGCGGCGACAGCATGGCGCCCACGTATCTGGACGGCGACGTGCTGTTCGTGCGCGAGCAGCCGGACGTGGACAACGGCACGGTGGCGGTGGTGCTGGTGGACGACAGCGCCTCCGTAAAGCACGTGTACCACGAAGCCGACGGCGTGACGCTGACCAGCGACAACCCCGCCTATCCGCCCATGCGCTTCAGGCTGAGCGAGCATGACGTGATAAGGATACTGGGCGTCGTGGTGGGATACATGAGGGTGTATAAGAGCGACCCGCTCAAGGGCGTGCGCAAGGGCATGGCAGTTCGTTGACCTTCACTCCTCCCTCCAAACTCTCTCCACCCTCGTCCCCAGGCGCGCGAGCGCCTCGTTGTGGTTCATGCCGCCCCAGGCTGCGTATTCCTCTATGTCTATGCTGTCGCCCAGCAGCGTCGCCGCGTCGCCCTCGCGCACATCGGGTATGTCGGTCACGTCCACCATCATCTGGTCCATGCAGACGAGGCCCCTGACCGGCGCGCGCCTGCCGCGTATCACCACCGCGCCGGTGTTTTTGTAGCGCGGCACGCCGTCCGCATAGCCCGCGGACAGCGTCGCGATCACGCTGTCTCGAGAAAGGAAATGGTCGTCGTCGTAGCCCACGCGCGCGCCCTTCCTCGCGGCGTGCAGCTGCGCCACGCGCGTCTTCAGCGTCACGACCGGGCGCGCCTGGTCCTCCGGGCAGCCGCGCGGGCGCACGCCGTAGAGCCACGCGCCCACGCGCACGGCGTCCATCGCGCGCTCCGGGTAGCGCACGAGGCCGATCGAATCCAGCGCGTGCACCATGCCGGGCGCAATGCCCCGCGCCCCAAGCGCCTCCGCGAAGCGGTCAAGCGCGGAAAACTGCGCCTCGTCCGCCGTGCGGTCGTGCAGCGCAAGGTGCGTGAAGAGGCCCTCGACCCTGAGATGGGGGGACGGGAGCAGCCCGTCGAGCTCCGCAGCGTCCGTGAGGCCCAGCCGCATGAGGCCCGTCTCCGCCTTGATGTGCACGCGCGCGGGTCGTCCGGCGCGCTGCGCCGCGTCCGCGAGCATATCGCCATAGTGCCGGCTGAACAGCGTGAACACCGCGCCCATGCCGATCAGCCGCGCGGCCTGCACCGCGCCCACCAGCCCCAGTACCAGCACGTCCGTTCCGGGGAACACGCCCAGCAGCGCCTCGGCCTCGCCGCCGGAGGCGACGGCGAACATGTCCGCGCCGGCCTGCTTGAGCGCGCGGCAGGCCTCCGCCGCGCCGAGGCCGTAGGCGTTGCCCTTGAGCACGCAGATCACGCGCGCGCCGCCCGCGCGCCGCCTTGCTGAGCGGTAGTTCTCCCTGAGCCTCTCCGCGTCGATCTCCGCCCAGCAGCGGGAAAAGCGTTCATCAGTCATATGTACCATGATAAATCACCCGCGCTGTCACCACTTCGTGACCTGCTGGAACACCTCGACGCGCTCGCCCGCGGGGCCGCGCAGGAACACCACGTGTATGTCCACGTCCGGCCGGCCGAAGTTTTCGACCACCTTGGGCGCGTCCGTCTCGCAGGGTATGCCCCTGGCCCTGAGCGTCTCCATGAACCTGGCCGTGTCCGCGCACGCCAGCGCTACGTGGTTGTTCGTCGCCGCGGCCGCGTCGACGGTCGCCCGCACCTCCTCCTGCGCGACGTGGATCAGCTCCAGCACCACGCCGCACTTGCTCATGAATATGATGTGCGGCCGACCCTCCGCGTCATAGTTGGTCTGCGTCACCTCGAAGCCGAACAGGTCGCGGTAGAACGCGACGGAAGCCTCCAGGTCAGGTACGTTGATGCCTATGTGCGCCAGTCCGAATATCAGATCCCTCGTCTCCATGTCATTGCCTCCTCGTCAAGTCACAGGTCCATCGCCAGCTGTATGTCTCCCGCCGCCTCGTACCGCACGTCCGTCACGGCATGGTCAAGCGCTTCGGAAAAGGGACTGTGCGGGTCGAGCCATCCGTCCCAGGCGCGGCGCGGCAGCAGCACGGGCATCCTGTCGTGCAGCCACGCGATGCCGTCGCCCGGCGCGCGCGTCAGCACCGTGAACTCGGGGCCCGCGTCCGTGAGCCTGTAGAGTCCCGCCAGCCACGCGGCCTCGCCAGGCGCGATGAAGTACTTCGCGCCGCTGCCCGTGCGGTGCCATTCGTAGTAGCCTGAAAGCGGCACCAGGCAGCGCCTCTGCGCCGCGCTCTCGCGGAACAGGGGCTTCTGCGCCGCCGTCTCGCTGCGCGCGTTTATGATCAGCCGTCCCTGCGCTTCGAAGCCCCAGCGCATCGCGAAGCCCCTGGCGTTTCCGGACCGGCTTCGCGCCATCACGGGCACGACGTCCGATGGGAACACCTCGCCCGAGGCCTTGACCGGCGCGCGGTTCAGATCCTCGAGCACGCGTTCGAGCAGCTCGTCCGGGTCCTCCGGCAGCCTGTAGCGTCCGCACATGTCCATCCACCTCCGCACGTCATATGTCCCGCTCCTATCATACACGTTTTCCGTGAAGAATACAAGAGTTCGGATGCCCGTTCCGTGGGCGCAAACGGTCCTTGCGCCATCTGTGCGAAAGTGTTATAATGCTTGTATCAGATCATACTGAGGGGAGTGCCTTCCTATGGATCGTATCGCCGTATTCGGCGCGGCCAATGTCGACATCGGAGGCTTTCCCTTCGCACCGCTCAAGAGCGAGGATTCGAACCCCGGGCGCGTCAGGTCCTCTATGGGCGGCGTCGGCCGCAACATCGCCTGCAATCTGGCGCGGCTGGGCGTGCGCACCGAGCTCGTCACGGCGCTGGGCGCGGACCATTCCGCCGCGCTGGTCGCGCAGGACTGCGCGCGCGCGGGCGTGGGGCTCGGACACGCCGTGACGTTTCCGGACGAGGCGACGTCGACATACCTGTTCATAGCGCAGGACGACGGCGACATGGTGCTGGCCGTCAACGACATGGGTATACACGAGCGCATGACGCCCACCGCACTGCGGGAGGCGATCACGGCGCTTTCCGACAGCGCGCTTTTCGTGCTGGACGCGAACTTGCCTGCCGAGACGCTTTCATATCTGGCGGCGCACGCGCAGGCGCCCGTCGTGGCGGACGCCGTGTCCACCGCCAAGGCGGCGCGCCTCAGGGACGCGCTGCCCCACATCGCGCGCTTCAAGCCGAACCGCGTGGAGGCCGAGGCGCTCACGGGCATGCGCATCACGGGCCGCGAGAGCGCCGAAAGCGCCGTGGAGGCGCTGCTTCGACAGGGCTGCGCCGAAGTGTACTGCACGCTCGGCACGCACGGGCTGTGCTTTGGCCGCAGCGGACGCATACGCTATTGGCCGGGCGTGCCGGCGCGCGTGGTCAACGCGACGGGCGCGGGCGACGCGTTCACGGCCGCGCTGGCCTGGTCCGCGGCAAAGGGCATGGACATGGAGCAAAGCGCGCTGGCCGGGCTTGCGGCGGCGTCCGTCGCCGTGGAGGCCGAAGAGACCGTATCGCCGCTCATGTCGGAAGGGCATCTCCTTGACCGCATGGCGGATATCGCAAGGCAGATACGCCCTTGACCCTCATATCGCACAGGAGGCGCAATATGTCGAGACAGCGCCGCACGATATTGCTGACCCTGTTCATACTGGCAGGGCTTATTTGGTGTGCGCGCGCGGAATCGCCTCTTCGGGCGTTCGAGGCGATGGAGGAGATACTCTCGGGCCAGTGGGTCGAGCTGGATCTGGACCTGGGGGCGCGGGAATTCGCCTTCACGCCCGCGGACGAGGCCGACTACGTGCTGTGCGCGTTCCCTATAGACGACTTCGCCGAAGTGCGCGCCGAGCTCTATATGGGCGCGCAGCTGCTGGCCTCGGGTGACGGCACGCTGGCGCTGGCCGGGGCGCACCTTCGCGCGGACGAGGCCGTCACGCTCAGGGTCTCGGGCACGGGGAAGACGGCGTTCGAGATCTCCCGCGCCGTGAAGAGCCGCTGCTGCGAGCTGCCGCTCACGCTGCGCGACGCGGCGGCCTACACCAAGCAGGTCGTCCACCCCGGCGACGACCATTGGTTCCAGATCAGCGCGGAGACGGGCGGCGCGGCGATGATCAGCTGCACCTCCGAGGAGGGGATAGAACTCGACCTGAAGCTCATGGACGCGCGCGGGCGCGTGCTCATGCAGGGCGCGGCGCTGCCCTCCGGCGCGCAGGTGGTCTGGCGCAGGTTCGAGGCGGGGCGCACGTACCTGCTGCGCATGAGCGCGCCGGGCGGCGGCACGGGGCGCGTGCGCGTGGAGGCGCTGCGCAGCGCGAACACCACCGAGGCGAAGGCGATCGAAGTGGCGGACACGCGCGTGGTCGTCACGGGGCGTTCCACGCAGGATCTGGGCGTGTCTTTCGAGCCGGCGGACGCTTGTCCGTTGCTGTTCCTGGACAGCAGCGACGACACGGTGATACACACCGGAGAAAAGGCGGACATCGAGGGCCGCGAAGAGGGCACGGCCATCGTCACGGCCATCGCCTACGGCGGCGCGCGGGTCTCGTGCCACGTCGTGGTCGAGCGCGTGAACGTGCAGCGCATACGCTTCCCGTGGGACCAGGTGACCATGGCGGAGGGCGAGCAGCTGGCGGTCTCGGCATCATTGGAGCCCTACAACGCCACGGAGCGTTCGATACGCTACGATTCGGCGGACCCGGACATCGTCAAGGTAGATGAAAGCGGCGTGCTCACGGCGCTCAGACCGGGCACGGCGCAGATCTTCGCGACCAGCCTTGACAGAGGCCTGATCGCGCGACTGAGCGTGACGGTGCAGCCCGCGCGCAGGCGCTATCGCGCGCTGCTCGTGGGCGAGCAGAACTACATGATCGACGTGGACACGGCGCGCGAGGGCAGCGTGCGCAGCATCGAGGGCGTCATGTCGCTTTTGCGGACGGCGTCCTTCGGCGGCACGGAGGTCAGCGTCACTGCGCTGATGGACGCGCCGCGCGATTCCGTGATCGCCGCGCTGCGCCGCGTGTTCGGCGAGGCGCGCGCGGACGACGTGTCGATACTCTACATCACGTGCCACGGCTTCTACCGCGCCGGCATGACGCAGTTCGTGATGGCGGACGGCTCCGTGCTGTCCGCGATGGACCTGGCGGGAGAGCTTGCGGACATCAGGGGGACCGTCGTCGTGCTGGCGGACTGCTGCGCCTCCGGCGGGCTGATCGGCGCCGAGAGCAGCCCGACCGACCTGACCGAGGGCATCGCGGGCGCGTTCACGGGCCTGCGCGGCGCGGCGCCGCTCGCCGGAAGCGGCATACACGTGATCGCCAGCGCGTGCCTGGACCAGGATTCCTACCGCATGGGCGACGACAGCGACATGGCGACGGTGTTCGGGCTCGCGCTGTGCGAGTCGGCCGGCTGGGATCTGGATGAAGGAGAGAAGGCCGTCATGCGCGCGGACGCGGACGGCGATGGAAAGCTCACGCTCGACGAGACGACGGTATACCTGAAGAAGAGCGTGCCCCGCCTGCTGCGCGAGGCGGGCAGCGCATACATACAGACCGTGTGCGCCTATCCCGAGCACGACACGTTCGTGTGGTACGCGCGGGATCGCTGAACACGGACCATGCAAGCGAGATGAAGGGAGGTCGGGACGGCCATGAGCTCGGCGGTCATGATCGTATTCTGGTTGCTCATATTCGTTTTCCTCATGATGAAGGACAAGAAGACGAAGGACCGGCGGAAGGCCGCACAGGCCGACACCGCGCATGAAGCGGAAGGCGCAGCGGAGCCGAAGGACGAGCCGCAGGCGCAGGCTGATTACTTCGGCGAGGGCGTGCCGCCCGAGGAGGCCGCGCAGCGCTACACCGGCGCGGGCAAGCTGCCCGAGAGGGCCGAACGCCGCTTTACCGGCGAGGGCGAATCTCCCGAGGAGCACGCCCGCCACATGCGCCGCGCGGACGCCGCGCAGAAGAAGGCCTCGTCCGCGGAAAAGCGCGCGCAGCCGTCCCGCCGCCGCTTCGACGCGAAGGACATGAAGAGCGCCGTAGTGATGAGCGAGGTGCTGGGGAAGCCGCTGGGGCGAAGAAGATGAGAAGGCAATCCAGAATCCAGAATCAAGAATTGTGGGAGGCGGCTGTTCGCGGATGGAACTCCCGTAGGGGCGCCATCCATGGCGCCCGCGAACCCCATCCCGACACGAACCATACAGCGCCTAAACGAACTACGGCCTTTGCGTGCGCGCATGTCATCCCTTTCCCCAAAGACACACATATTTCCATATAAGCACAGGCCCGCCCCCGTCCGTCGGGCCTCGATCCCGGCTCCCTCATCCCGAATTTCCCAAAACGCCCTTTACCTTTTTCCGAAAATCCTGTATAATGACCTGGTATCACATGAACATCACGGCCGGCATCGCCCGGCTGTCACGCGGAAAGGAAGGCGGCAAACTATGGCAAGGGGCGGTTGGCCCGGAATGGGCGGCGGAAACATGCAGCAGCTGGCGCGTCAGGCGCAGAAGCTTCAGCAGAAGATGACGGAGATGCAGGAGGAGTTAGAGGCGCGCGAATACGAGGCCACGGCGGGCGGCGACATGGTCACCGTGAAGGTCAGCGGCAAGCGCGAACTCACCTCCATTTCGATCAAGCCCGAGGCGGTCGACCCGGACGACGTCGAGATGCTCGAGGATCTGATCATGGTGGCGGTCAACGAGGCGCTGCACACCGCGGCGGACACCATGGAGCGCGAGATGGGCAAGCTCACCGGCGGCATGAACATGGGCGGACTGTTCTGACGGGAAGAGAGGAAGGGGCGGCGCATAGGCCGCCCCATCATAAGTCATGGCAGAAATCGAAGCGATCTCCCGCCTGGTCAACGAACTGGGCAAGCTGCCCGGCGTGGGCCGCAAGTCGGCACAGCGGCTGGCCTATCACATCATAGGCCTGCCGGAGGACGACGTGCGTGCGCTGGCCGCGGCGATATTCAACGGCAAGAAGCAGGTGCACTTCTGCCCCGTGTGTGGGAACTTCACCGACGTGGACCCGTGCGCGATCTGCGCCGACCCGCGCCGCAGGCGCGACATCATATGCGTGGTGCGCGACGCGCGCGACGTGATGGCGCTTGAGCGCATGCAGGCGTTCGACGGGCTGTACCACGTGCTGAACGGCGTGATATCGCCCATGAACGGCGTTGGGCCCGACGACATACGCATCGCGCCGCTGATGGAGCGGCTTTCCGACGGCACTGTGAAGGAGGTCGTGCTGGCGACCAACCCGGACGTCGAGGGCGAGGCCACGGCGGCGTATATCGCGCGGCTGATCAAGCCCATGGGCAT
This sequence comes from Clostridiales bacterium, assembly GCA_015056395.1. Taxonomy (GTDB): domain Bacteria; phylum Bacillota; class Clostridia; order Christensenellales; family Aristaeellaceae; genus Faecivicinus. The sequence goes on along the minus strand of SVGK01000002.1, from coordinate 3,334 downwards.
AAAGATCACGCGCATCGCGCACGGCGTGCCCGTGGGCGGCGATTTGGAGTACACGGACGAGGTCACGCTGCTGCGCGCATTCCAGGGAAGGCGCGAGCTGTGATCAGCGGCCGCTGCGCTGCTGCCTGCGCAGGCACGCTGCAGCGTACTCCGCTTTCTCTTCGTCCGTCTCAGGCACGAAGGGCGGCACGGGCCGGGGCTTCTCGTCGTCGTCCAGCGCGACATAGACCACGTGGGCTATGTTGACGGTGCTGCGCGTGCCGTCCAACTGTTCCACGAACGTGTCCACGCGCACCTCGATGGATGTGCGGCCCGTCCACGTCACGCGCGCCTCCTGCACCACGGTGTCGTTCAGGTGCGCGGGGTTCAAAAAGCTCAGGTGCGCCACGCACGCCGTGGTCACCGCGCCGTGCGCGTATCTCCTTGCGGCGACGGCGCCGATCACGTCGATCCACGCCATGACCTGGCCGCCGAACAGCCTGGGGTTTGCATAGCCGTTGCAGTGCTGCGGCAGTACGATCTGCACGCTGCGCGTCACTTCGGTCATCGTCCATACCTCCTGCGTTGTGCTGCCGCCATTGTACCACAGAGGGGATGCGGTGCGCAATCGGGAAAATTAACACGCATATGTATTGCAATTTGGTATGCGATGTGATAATATATTCCTGTTCGCAAGGAACGCATGGGGCATTAGCACAGTTGGTAGCGCGCTACATTCGCATTGTAGAGGTCAGCGGTTCGAATCCGCTATGCTCCACCACCACAATTCGTTCGATCTGAATAAGATCGAACGAATTTCTTTATGTACTTGCCCCGCCGCCAGACGATGTAGCTGTGCTTTTCGAGCAGCTTCAAGTATTTGCGGAACGATGTTTCTTTAATGCCCGCTTGTTCTCTTGCCGCTTGCGGCGACAGCGCAAACTCATAACCGTTCGCGTTGCCCGCGAGGTAGAGATAAAGCTGTAGCCCGAAGGGGCCTAATTCTTCATTCCTGTTGACACCCATCCAATCTGAGTGGGCGACTTGCAGGAAGTTGTTTTTAAGCGAGGTTCCGTTGATTCTGAACCACCTTTGATTTTCTAATGTACGTGGCATAGTATTGTCAAGCCTCCGTTTAATATATATTTAAAAATGTCGGAGAGATTTTCCCTTTCCTCATTTTCTATATATATTTTATCATTTATTTTTATGTTTCTCAAATAAACGGCGGTGTAACGCACGCATACGCCATACTACGACGCGCATTTGCATGACAATGACGCGCATTAACATGCAATAACACGCATTGACACGCATAAGCACGAATGTACATTGCGCCGTTGCTCATTTGCAAGCTGCATCCTTAGCTATTGCTGCCAATTCCTGCAAAAAACAGAAAAACCGCGTGAATCATCATGTGTTTACATGGTTATAGGTTGCAGATTGCAGGATTCACGCCATATTACAGCACATTTCCCCCACTGTTATGCTGTTCGGCCGAGGGATGTGCGTTTTTACCCGCCGTTGCTTGTCTAATGCGTGGCGCGGTGGTATAATATTGTCATATTACCACATGAGGGGCGGGATATCGCCATGCAGACATTTGCCGAACAGTTGACCGCTGCGCGTAGCGCGGCGCACATGACGCAGGAACAGCTTTCAAACACGATCAATGTATCGCGCCAGACCATTTCCTCTTGGGAGCGTGGGCGCACTCAGCCCGATGTGGAGACGATTCGCCTGTTGTCGCAGGTGTTGAATTATACCTTTGACATTTCCGCGCCAGTTGAAGAAACCACGCCGGAGGCTGCGCCGCAAAAGGCCGCGCCGGAGGCTGTCAGCAGCGAGGCACAGACCGCACCCCGCAAGCGAAAAAGGCTATGGCTTGCCATAGGCGCGGCGGCGGTCATAGTGGCGTGCGCGGCGATCATCCTTATTCCGAAGCTGACGCGCAAGCCCACGCCGGAGGATCAACACGATACGTTCTCGGTTGAGTATTACCAGCAGGAAACGCCGAACGAGCCGGAGAAAGCGTATCTGACCTTTGATAATCGCGCATGGGACGAAAAGGGCGACTACGATACATTCCAACGCTATTCATTTACCATGTATGAAACCAATGGTATAGGCTTCGATGTGGAACGAGTGGAGCTTCAAGCGCAGGGCATTACCAAAGTTCGAACGGCGACTTATGGTCCGAATGATTTAAGGGCTGACAATAAAAATCCAGAAATCGTGCCATATGGTAGCCTGCTGTTTGACGGCGGTTTCCCGAAGGGCAATTTTTCCCGCGTAGGCATTGCGGTGTATGGCAACGACGCGAACGGCGAGCCTCTTGTCTTTTACAGTCTAATAGAGTTTTAGTTTACGATCATGCGCCCCGCGAGGGGCGTTTTTTTGGTTGCGAAAACCGTAAAAAACATAATGCTACACGCCGCGCAACAAAATGTAGCGCGAAAATGGCGAATTGTAGCGTGACTTTTGGCTCGTTGCGACCTATCATGGAGGTATGGAAGGTCACTGTTGAGTGACTCTTTAGCCAAAGACCCATGACAGGAGGATAGAAGCACATGAAGCGGAACTCTGTAATCGGGAAACTCCTTGGTCTGACCGTGGTCCTCACCTTGCTTGCGGCGCTGTGGTGCGACCAAGCGATGGCGGCGGAATACGGCACGTGGGGCGACCTGTTCTGGTGGTTGTTGGAAGACAGTGGCCAGCTAACCATCAGCGGCAACGGGGAAATGAATGAATTCACCGGCACTTCATGGGAAAGTTCGAGAAGTTGGTGGAAATACCAGTATTCCAATACCATTAAGAGTGTGATAATAGAAGAGGGCGTAACCAGCATTTGTAACAGAGCGTTCATAAGCTTCAACAGTATCACGAGCGTTACGTTGCCGAAGAGCGTGACCAGTATTGGCGATTATGCATTCGGATACTGCAATAATCTTGAAAGCATCACGCTGCAGGAGGGCCTGACCAGCATCGGTAAAAATGCGTTCCAAGGCAGCGGCCTTAAGACCATCACTCTGCCAAATAGCTTGACCAGCATTGACGATTATGTGTTCCAAGCATGCCGTCTTACGAATATCACGCTTCCAAATGGCTTGACAAGCATAGGAGATCATGCGTTTGACGGATGCGGCTGTCTTACGAGTGTTACGCTGCCAGAGAGCCTGACGAGCATCGGCGAGGATGCGTTCATGAATTGCAAAAGCCTGTCGGATCTGCACATTGGGAGCCTAGAATCCTGGCTGAACATTTCGTTCCATGATGTTTATATTACCTCGGCCACTAAAGTTCAACACGGACACACCTTGATGTAAGCCAACTTTTTGTGATCAAAAAGCCTTCG
>SVGK01000107.1 GCA_015056395.1 Clostridiales bacterium | reverse complement strand
CGTGCCGATCATCACAAGGCCCGTCATGCTGCGCCCGCCGTTCATGACGATCACGCTCATCAGCATGGGCAGCACCATCGTGGCCGACGGGCCGATCTGCTGCCACAGGGGCGTATCCGGCTGGTTGTTCTTCGCAAGCGGAGGCTCGATCTCGATCGTCTGCTCCTCCATGCGTATCATCATGCGCGGCGCGCGGTGGTAATCCGTGTGCATGGGCGGCAGCGCACAGTCGTCCCGCGTGGCGGGCAGCGCGCGCACAGGCGCCTTTTCGAGCCTCACATGCACCAGCTGGCTTACGTGGTTGAGCGCGATCACGCTGCCCAGCATGACCAGCTTGAGCCCCGTGGGGAACGTCAGCACGTCGCCGAAGCGCAGCTGCACCGCCGTGCCCGAAAGCATGCGGCCGTTCAGATATGTGCCGTTGGAGGACTGGTCCACGTACTGCGCGCCGGTGGAATCCGGGAAGGTTATGAAGCCGTGCATGGAGGACATGATGCTCTGCGGGTCGCATATGTCCGACTGCTCGCCGCGGCCTATCGTGATGTTGCGCCTGGGCAGCCTGTACTTCACGAACACGAGCTCCTGCCGGTCGAGCTTTTTGAATATGATGCGCACGGGCCTGTCGCCCTCGCGCCCGACCTTGAACACGGTCTCGAGCGGGACCTCTCGCTCCTGCCGCGTGTGCGTGTCCTCCCAGTTGAACGACGTGGGGATGGTCAAAAACAGCCTTCCGTCCAGCATGCGCACGGGGAAGGATATGTCGCGGTCCCATCCGGTCTCCAGCTGTGTCAGCACGATCTCGCTCTTCCAGGTGTCATGCTCCGGGAAGTAGACGTCTCGGAATTGGTCTTCGAAGTAAAGCCATGCGGTATACAAGTGATCGTCCCCTTTTAGCGTCGGTCAGAAGTGCGCGTATTCTACCTGATAGGCCTCGTTGGCGATGTGCAGTATATCGCCCTGCTTGAGCGGATGAGGAGCGTCGGGCTCGAGCCTGTCGTTGTTGATGAACGTGTGGTTGGTGCTTCTCAGGTCGGTGGCGAAGCACAGGCGCTTTTCCTCGTTGTACTCTATGCGCACGTGCCTCGAGCTGACCTCCGGGTTCGCGGTGACGAAGTCGCAGACCGTGTTGCGGCCTATGACGAAGGGCGTCTTGTCCACCACGATGTTCTTCCCGCCGGAGACGTTCACGCACGCAAGCTCAAGATAGGTCTTCCTGACCTCGTCGTAGTGCAGCGGCTCGCTGGGCACGGAGCGGGTGGACTTCGTGCCCAAGTCCTCCCTGGGGCGCATGTCCTCGAAAAGCTCCGGCTTTTTGCGCGACAGCACACCCAGCGCAACAGCCAGCGCGATCAGTATGATCAGCGGCACGACGATGCCGCCCGTGAGCACGCCGATCAGGAACAGTATGAATATGGACGGTACCAGTACAAGCAGCAGTATCAGCGTCCTGCGCTTCTTTTCCATATGGCCTTCACCCCTCAGAATGTCTTAAAACATGATGGTCAGCGTATGGTTGCCGATCTTGATCGTGTCGCCCGAATGCAGCGCGTACTCGCCAGAATTGCACGGCTTGTTGTTGACGAACGTGCCGTTCGTGGAGTAGTCGCGTATCATCAGCGTCTTGCCGGAATAGTAGATCTCGCAGTGCTTGCCCGAGAGCGCAAGGTCGTCCGTGTCTATGGGGAAGTCGCCTATGTTGCGCCCGATCTTCAGCGTGTGGTCGATGTCGCAGCGATACTCGGTCTTCTTGCCGTTGTATTCGATGACAAAGCTTATCTTTCCGGCCTTCCCGCGCTTCTGCGAAGGCTTTTTCCCGTTATTCTTTTTATCATTTGAGGGCATGAAGAAATACAGCAGCACCAATGTGAGCAGTACGATAAGGCCTATCGAGACAAGCCATACGCCCCAGGTGGGCATTTGTATGGAAAAGAGCGTCGTGGGCGCCGTGAAATATGCCACCAGCTTGTTGACCTTTTCGGGGGCCTCTGTAGGCGCGGGCGTGGGAGGCACATATGCTTCGGAATCGTTCAGCAGTATGGTCTGCAGCTCCGGCGTGATGGACTGGTTCTCGGGCAGCCCCTCGATGCGCTTCAGGCTGCTGTAGGTCTGCAGCGCCGTCATCATCTTCTCGTCGTACACGCCGGGCTGGAACACGACGCTTTCGCCGGTGTTCAGGTCGAAGGCGTAGCCAAGCTTCATCAGCTGCTGCTGCAGCGCTGTCACGTCCCCGCCCTCGTTCATGGGATAGATCGTGCGGAATGCCGCCGCGCCGCTGGGCGCGGGCGTCGGCGTGGCCGCGGCGTCGACGATATTGCCGGATACGATGGCGTTGAACGTATCCACGCACACGCCGTTTTCCCGGTATTCCAGGCCGTTGCGCTCGCAGCACTGCTCGATCGCCATGAGGGTATAGCGGTCGAAGAAGTCGTTCTTGATCGAATCCTCGGGCGTGTTGGAGTAAAAGTAGTGCATGTCGGACAGCCTGCTCTTCATGCGGAAGAGCTCCTTCGTCTCGTCCGTCTGGAACAGCACGAACTTGAGGCTGCTGTCCGTCCAGGCGTTCGGATCGACCGTAGGCACAGTGGTTGGTTCCGGCGTGGGCGCCGCGAATGCGTGAGGGAACACAAGGATCAGCATGAGTACAAGCGCCGCCAAATACCGCTTCGACATCATTCAACGCTCCTTTGCCGCGGCTGAAACATCAACTGCACGCCGCTTAATCATAGCATGAATATAATATATGGGCATAACTGTATGCTTCCGCCGTCCCCTGTCCCGGCGCGCATCGGGAAGCGAGGCCACGGAAGCATCACTGTGGTCAAAATTAATATTGACCTAAATTGTACAGATTATATCATATCCTGCCGCATTCGTCCAGTAAAACTTTAATTTCAGGACACAATTATTTGTCTTTTCGGTTCAGAGAAGCCCCCAAAACCATTAATTCATTTCATCTAATTATGTTTTATCGGTATAATTCAGCCTGCCGTGCGGGATATCGCACGACAGGCTGAATCCGGGGCTCTTGCAGTCCTCCCTGTGCCAATTTAGCCGCCATCGGGCGGGAAACGGCGTCATTCTGCTCCTTCAAGCGTCCATGACGCGCTCCCTGCGCCCGTCTCCAGTGCTATGCCCTGCGCCGTGACGCGCCACGCCGCGCCCTCGGGCGCGCAAGGCTCGTCCTCCAACGGGATCGTCCATATGTTCCCGCCTATGCTGAGTTTCAGGCGCGCAAAACCGTGCGTGCGCACCGCCGAGAGCGCCTCGGCGGGCACATACCACGCCTCGCCGGCGTCTACGGGCTTGAGCAGCAGCGTGCCGCTGCGCCCCATGCGCACGTTGAACGCGCCTTCGCCGCCGTCCAGCACGATACCCACCTCTTCGCCGTCCAGCGTGAGCGCATGACACACGTCCTCAAGGCCTTCCTCTTCGCACAGCGCGAACGACGCAAGCACGAGCATGAGCGCCGCGATCAGCGCCAGTTTCCTCATCATCGCCACCTCCATGCCGTTTAGACGCCGCGCGCGACGCGGTTGTTCCTGCCGCTTTATCCATGCGCATGTCGACACAGGTACGACCGGGCGGACGCCATGATTGGCGTCCCTGCGGGATCCCGGTCCGAAACAGCATCCGTAGCGGCGGCGTCTACGCCGCCACGTTCCCCGCGATACCGCACGGGCCACGCTGGGAACGACAGTGTTTGTTCGACATCCAATACACATGCCGATGTTGGTTTGATCGGGCGGACGCCATGAATGGCGTCCCTACGGGATCCCGGTCCGAAACAGCGCCCGTAGCGGCGGCGTCTACGCCGCTACATCCCCTGCCCTGCGATACCGCACGGGCGACACGGACGCGGCATGCCGCGTCCCTACGGGTACAGCCGTGTTTGTTCGATATCCCATGCCTTGATCCATGCCTTCATGCAAGCGTAACACGAGGCTTAAAGAATATGTCTTTTCCATAAATAATTGGTGTGATATAATGGCATTGGCAACAAACCATATCACACAGGAGGTGTCCCATCATGGCACGTTTTACGCTCCCCCGCGACATATACCACGGCAAGGGCGCGCTGGAGGCGCTCAAGTCCTTCAAGGGCACGAAGGCGATGATCTGCGTAGGCGGCGGCTCCATGAAGCGCTTCGGCTTCCTGGACAGGGCCGAGAGCTACCTGAAGGAAGCGGGCATGGAGGTCCGCATATTTGACGGCATAGAGTCCGACCCGTCCGTGGAGACCGTCATGCGCGGCGCGGAGGCCATGCAGGCGTTCGAGCCCGACTGGATCGTCGCCATAGGCGGCGGCTCCCCCATCGACGCGGCCAAGGCCATGTGGATCAAGTACGAGTATCCCGAGTGCACGTTCGAGGACATGTGCAAGGTCTTCGGCATCCCCGAGCTGCGCAGGAAGGCGCACTTCTGCGCCGTGTCCTCCACGTCCGGCACGGCCACCGAGGTCACCGCGTTCTCGATCATCACCGACTATTCCAAGGGCATCAAGTACCCCATCGCGGACTTTGAGATCACGCCCGACGTCGCCATCGTCGACCCCGAGCTGGCCGAGACCATGCCCAAGAAGCTGGTCGCGCACACCGGCATGGACGCCATGACGCACGCCATCGAGGCGTATGTCTCCACCGCGAACTGCGACTACACGGACCCGCTGGCCATACACGCCATCGAGATGATCATGCACGACCTTGTGCCGTCCTACAACGGCGACATGGCCGCGCGCGACCGCATGCACAACGCGCAGTGCCTGGCCGGTATGGCGTTCTCGAACGCGCTGCTAGGCATCGTGCACTCCATGGCGCACAAGACGGGCGCCGTGTTCGCCGACTATGGCGCGCACATCATACACGGCGCGGCCAACGCCATGTACCTGCCGAAGGTCATCGCGTTCAACGCCAAGGACCCGACCGCGAAGCAGCGCTACGGCGTGATCGTGGACTACATGGGCATCTGCGACAAGTCGGCCTCCGACGACGAGAAGGTCGCCGCGCTGATCGCCTATCTGCGCAAGATGAACGACGATCTGAACATACCGCACGGCATCGGCACCTACGGCGCGGACAGCTATCCCGCCGAGAAGGGCTTCGTGCCTGAGGACGTGTTCCTGGCGCGCCTGCACGACATCGCCGTGAACGCCATCGCCGACGCTTGCACGGGCTCCAACCCGCGCCAGCCCTCCGTCGAGGAGATGGAGAAGCTGCTCAAGTGCTGCTACTACGACACCGAGGTGGACTTCTGATCCCTGACGGATGTTCTTTGCGCCCCTCGCAAAGAAGTAACTTGACAAAGCCTATAGCCTTTTACTATAATGAGCCATAGGCTGTGACGAAGAGAGTACCGCGCGCATCCACGCCCACAAGAGAGCCGGAGCAGGTGAAAGCCGGCGGCGCAGGAACGCGGGAACATGGCTTCCGAGCCCCGGACGCGAACCCGGCGGATGCCCGACATGGGCGGACGCCAGCGCAAGCCTCCGGCGGGGCGTCCCGTTACAGGCGTTCAAGGCCCGTGGAAGTCACGGGTGAACAGGGTTGGTACCGCGCAAATCCGCGCCCCTTTGTCCGCGCATGGACAAAGGGGCGTTTTTTTCTCAAGGAGGGAGAGCCATGGCAGAGAAGAAGACGTTCTACATCACCACGCCCATCTACTATCCGTCGGGCAACATGCACATAGGCCACACCTATACCACCGTGGCCGCGGACACGATGACCCGCTTCAAGAAGATGCTGGGCTACGACACCTATTTCCTGACCGGCACGGACGAGCACGGCCAGAAGATCGAGACCAAGGCCGCCGAGGCGGGCAAGACCCCCCAGCAGTTCGTGGACGACATCGTGGCCGAGACCAAGCGCCTGTGGAAGCTGATGAACATCGAATACGACGACTTCATCCGCACCACGGACGAGCGGCACATGGTGATCGTGCAGAAGATCTTCCGCAAGTTCTACGAGCAGGGCGACATCTACAAGTCCTCCTATGAGGGAATGTACTGCACGCCGTGCGAGTCGTTCTGGACGCCCTCCCAGCTGAAGGACGGCTGCTGCCCGGACTGTGGCCGCCCCGTGCAGAAGATGAGCGAAGAGGCCTACTTCTTCCGCATGAGCAAGTATCAGGACTGGCTGATCGATTACATCGAGACGCATCCCGACTTCATACAGCCCCCGTCCCGCGCCAACGAGATGCTCAACAACTTCCTGCGCCCCGGCCTTCAGGATCTGTGCGTGAGCCGCACCTCGTTCAAGTGGGGCGTGCCGGTGGACTTCGACGAAAAGCACGTGGTCTATGTGTGGATCGACGCGCTTTCGAACTACATCACGGCGCTGGGCTACCTGTCCGGCGACGACCATCTCTACAAAAAGTACTGGCCCGCGGACATACACTTAGTCGGCAAGGAGATCGTCCGCTTCCACACGATCTATTGGCCCATCATGCTGCACGCGCTGGGTGAGCCGCTGCCAAAGCAGGTGTTCGGCCACGGCTGGATGCTGTTCGGCGGCGACAAGATGTCCAAGTCCAAGGGCAACATCGAATACGCGCAGCCCATCGTGAAGCGCTACGGCGTGGACACGCTGCGCTACTACCTTATGCGCGAGATGCCCTTCGGCGCGGACGGCAACTACACCAACGAGGCGCTGCTGACGCGCATGAACGCGGACCTGGTCAACGACCTGGGCAACCTGGTGTCGCGCACGGTGGCCATGATCGAGAAGTACTTTGACGGCGTGGTGCCGGCGCCCGCCGAGTCCGGCGAGCAGGATGCGGCGCTGATCGAACGCTTCGAGGCGCTGCCGGACATCGTCGAAAAGCAGATGGACGCGCTGCAGTTCTCCGTGGCGCTTTCCGAGATCTGGAAGCTGATCGGCGACTGCAACCGCTACATCGACCAGACCGAGCCGTGGAAGCTGGGCAAGGACGAGGCGCTGAAGCCGAGGCTCCAGACAGTGCTGTACAACCTGGCGGAGTGCATACGCGCCATCGCCGTGTACATCGCGCCCACGATGCCCGCCACGCCCGAAAAGATCTACGCGCAGCTGGGCGTGACCGATCCCGCGCTCAAGACCTGGGAGAGCGTGAAGAAGTTCGGCGCCCTCGTGCCCGGCACGAAGGTCTGCAAGGGCGAAGCGCTGTTCCCGCGCGTGGACATCAAGAAGGAACTCGAGTCCATCGCGGCGGAGCACGAGGCCGAGAACGCCAAGCTGGAGGCGCTGGCGGGAAAGAAGCCCGAAAAGAAGGAAGAGAAGAAGCCCGCGGCGGAGACGCCCGTGGCCACCTATGACGACTTCGTCAAGATCAAGCTGATCGCCGCGAAGGTGATCGCCTGCGAAAAGGTCAAGAAGAGCGAAAAGCTGCTCAAGGAGACGCTGGACATAGGCAACGGGCAGACGCGCACCGTGTGCTCCGGCATCGCAAAGCACTATACGCCCGAAGAGATGGTCGGAAAGACCGTGGTGCTGGTGGCGAACCTGGCCCCGCGCAAGATGGCGGGCGAGGTGAGCGAGGGCATGCTGCTCTGCGCAGAAGGCCCGGACGGTACGCTGAAGCTGCTGACCGTCGAGGACGGCATCGCCCCCGGCAGCGAGATCAGCTGATCATAGGCGATATGTGACGGCCCCGCAGGGGCGCGCGAACGCGCGTCCCTGCGGTTTTTTTGCGGGTGTCGGAGGAGGATACGGTTGAGGCGAGGGCGTTTTTGCTTTCGGGGGCCTGGAACGATCCGGCCTGCAGGGGCTTCTGTTCATATCGACCGAGGGCTTGTACGCACGGCGATGTGTGCGGGTACGGGTATCGACGCCACACAGAACAGACGGGCCCTGCCTTCCCCCGGAGGGCAACGCTGTCAGCTTTGAACAGGATCATAACAAATCATAGGTATAGGATATCGGACAAACACCGCCGCACCTCGTAGGGACGTGGCATGCCGCGTCCGCGTCGCCAGTGCGGTCCCGCGAGGGGATGTGGCGGCGTAGACGCCGCCGCTACGGGATGGCATTACGGACACGGCTTCGAACCGACATCCCGTAGGGACGCCATTCATGGCGTCCGCCCGGTCATACCAATGTCAAAATACATATATGTCGTCCGGCGGAAATGGCGGCTGATAGCCGCCGCTACGGATCATCCATTTTGCAAATGCAGTTGCAAAAACAGCAAGGGATCACATTAAGTTGACAGCGTTGCCCCATGGGGAAGGCGCCCCGCGAGGGGCGGAATGGGTCATCCGCCGTTGGCCGCACCCGGCAAAAGCATGCGGGGGCACAGGGCGGCGGTCCGCATCGGCCGGTAGGTCCGTGCGCATCGCCGAGGACCCCTTTCGTCCGCCTGCGGCGGCCACCTTCCCCAACGGGGAAGGCTTGGGACGGTGCGCTCACGCGCAGGCGGGCGCCATGGATGGCACCCCTGCGGGAGGCCGTTCCACGTGATGTCCGTAGCGGCGGCGTCCACGCCGCCATATCCCCATAGGTACCGTTTGCGGCCGGGGAATGCGGACGCGGCATGCTGCTTCCCTACGGGAGGTACGTCATATCATGTGATGCACGCGCATCGCCGAGGACCCCTTTCGTCCGCCTGCGGCGGCCACCTTCCCCAACAGGGAAGGCCTGGGACGGTGCGCTCACGCGCGGGCGGGCGCCATGGATGGCACCCCTGTGGGAGGCCGTTCCACGTGATGTCCGTAGCGGCGGCGTCCACGCCGCCACATCCCCATAGGCACCGTTTGCGGCCGGGGAACGCGGACGCGGTATGCCGCGTCCCTACGGGAGGTACGTCATTTCATGTGATGCACGCACATCGCCGAGGACCCCTTTCGTCCGCCTGCG
>SVGK01000106.1 GCA_015056395.1 Clostridiales bacterium | reverse complement strand
CGCGCAGATCGTCCGGCATGTCCATATGCCCGAGCACGTGCGCGGGCAGCGCCGCGAGCTTCTGTGCGCACAGCTGTTCGAACACCTGCTCGTCCGCCCGGCACGATTCGCCGCCCCACAGCGAGACCCGTATGAGCTTGAGCAGCTCCTCCGTCCCGCCCATGTCATCCTTCCTTGATGGGCACATGGCGTTCGGCCCTGCGCGCGATGTGCCTGGTCGCCAGGCTTCCGAAGTAACCCAACAGCGCCATGGGCATCGTTCCGGAAAACGTCCTGTTGATCTCGCTGACAGGCAGCCCCTTTTGCCGGAACAGCTCGAAATACCTGCAGCTGAGTATCAGCCTGCGTATGAATGGTATCTCCTTATAAAGGAGCCGTTCCGACACATAGATCGTGAACGTGCCGAAGTTGCTGCTGCGCGCGGCGATCTCCGAATCCGTAGCGCCGCCGGGCAGGTATTCCGCGATGTAGATCTTCCTGTTGAACCAGCGGATCTTCAGTCCGGCATGGGCGATGCGGTCCCAGAGCACGGCCTCCCACGTATAGTACTCGCCGGGGACCGTAGGGATGGGACCGTACTGCCTGAGCACACGCAGGTAATAGGCCTCCGCCTTGTCGCTTTCAAGGTGGTACCTGTCCCTTTCAAGGTTCGTACAGTCGATCCATTCCGCATCGGGCGTCCATTCTCCGCCGATGGTCTTATTGTCGGGATACACCTTGAGGCCGCTGACCCCGGCGTAGCCGTCTCTGTGCTCAAGCGTGCGCTCCATTTCAAGGACGGCCTGTATGGCGTCGTCCGTGAGTATATCGTCATCGTCCACCTTGAGCATCAGTTCGCCCCTTGCGACGCCGAGCATGTCGTTCATCGCGCGGCCTATGCCCCGTTCGCCCGTGATCCGCCTGTAGACCACCGGGAACGGCGCTTCCTTCGCATAGCCCTTGACGAGCATCTCCGTATCGTCCTGCCCCTGATCGACCACGACCCATTCAAAGGACATGTCCGTCTGGCGGCACAGCGACGCATAGAGCCTGGGTATGAGCGCGCACCTGTTGTAGGTCGGCGTGAACACGGTGACCTTCACAGCATGATCGTCCATGGTCTACCTCCTGAATATGGCTTGCTTTGCGTAGCGGAACGCGTCGGTCCTGTGATACACGGCGATGTTAACAAGGTTTGGGATCGTCACGCAAATGCACGCGCGCGCCATCAGCAGTGCGATGTCTCCCTGTATCGGCAGCTTCGCGCACAGAAGGCAGACGCCCGCCGCCACGATGAACGTGATCGCGCTCTGCTTTCCCTGGTAGGCATAGTAGTCCCTGAGCTGTGCAAGCGTGAAGTAGTGCCTGAACGTGATGGCCGCGGCCCACAGGTAGTTGCACAGGAACAGCGAGATCATCGTCGCCAGTATGATGCCGTGTATGCCGAAGAGCTTGCCCAGCACGATGTTCAGCACCACGTTCATGGACGTCTCGCCGATCGCCCTGTACCGCTGCTCCCACCACAGGCCGTACGCCGAGGTGTACATCGAACGTATGTCGCCCAGCTTGAGCAGGTAGAAGTAGAGCCCCAGCAGCACCACGGCGGATGTCGGCAGCAGCATGTCCTCTCCCATCCACAGCCGCATGAAGGGCTGGTAGAGGCAGATCAGACAGATCATGCACCATCCGCCCAGCCAAAGGTACACGAAGTCGAGCTTTTTCATCTCGGCGTAGTTCTCTTCGACGGTCTTCGTGGCCACATGGTTGCCTATGCCGCCCGTGAACGCCGCCGTGACGAGTCCCGTGAACATCGTAACGCCGTTCAGTATCAGATAATAGTTGTTGTATATGCCCGTGAGCGTGAGCCCCAGGAACCCGGATATGCATATGCTGTCCAGCGAATTGCGCGTGACCGTACAAGCCTCCTGTATGAACGTGCCCGTCACGAGCCTGCGTATGTCCTGCCTGTCCTTTGTCGAAAGGGACCCCTCCGGCCTGTATTGCGGGAACAGCCTGTGCACGCGCCAGCCTATCCAAAGGTTGTTGACGAGCGTGAACACCGGCATCATCAGCGAGAACAGGTAGTAGTTCTTCGTGATCAGCAGCACGGCGATCTGCGTGGCCGTGAGCGCGATCTTGACTGCGGAGTTGACGCGGCTTTTCACGTCGTCGCGCTGGTGCACGACGATCACGCTGGTCATGTAGGCGTAAAGAAAGTAGCTCAGCGCCGTGTTGCCCAGATAGATCAGATAGAGCTTCGTGAGTCCGATCTCCGCGGGGGGCTCGCCCTCGATCAGTCCCGGCAGGAACGGTATCAGCAGAAGCCCCACGCACAGTATGATCAGGCCGATCAGCCTGTACACGCGCCTGTAGTAGTTGAGCAGCGCGTTCATGCGCGCTGTGTCGCCCTCGCCCGCCGGCTTGTACATGTTGTACACCATCGCGCCGCTGAAGCCCATCTCGGTCAGGCTCAGCACGGTGATGATGGATGAGAAAAGGCTGCCCAGCCCAAGGTACTCGGCACCCAGTATGTTGTGGATGAATATCCTTTCAACGAAGGGACACGCGAGTACTATGAACCGGTTGACCACGCCATAGGAGATGTTCCTCCTGGCGTTTTTGAGCACATCGATCTGCACGGATGATTCACCTATTCAGCATTATCTGTTTCATGATGCCCAGCGACTTCCTGCGCAGTGGATGCGCAAGTATCCTGTCCCTCTCGGCCCTGTACTGTTCCCTCAGGCCGAGCGCGTGATAGTGAGCGATCAAATGGATGGCGAACGAATACTCCACCTCGCGCTGCTGGCTGGCGGTTATCAGGTCGTAATGCCGCCTGCAGAGTGCCCTGAGCGCTTCCTCGCCCTGTATCCGCTTCTGATGTCCCTGGGCGCTTATGCCGCCCGCGGCGTCCCTGTTGTACCTTGAGAGTATCTCCGGTACGTAGTCCACCGTATAGCCATTCACGAGCAGCTTGACCAGGACGGTCGAGTCCTGTTTGCATGGCACGTCCGAAAAGCACCCCACGTCTTCAAGCGCGTCCCGCCTGCACATCCACTGGGACGTCGCGGCGATGCAGTCGCGCATGCCCTCGAATACGCAGTGTCCGCGGAAAGTGTACCTGTATTCCTGCAGCACTTCCGTACCCTCGCCGATCATCTGCGTGTGGCAGTAGACGAGCGCAAGCTTCTCGAGTTCGGATCGTTTGAATCGCTCGAGCTGCATTTCGACCTTCCGCGGGAGGTATTCGTCGTCGTCGTCCAGAAAGGCGATGTACTGGGCCCGGGCTTCGGTAATGCCTGCGTTGCGCGACAGCGCACCGCCCAGGTTTTTCTCATTCTGCACGAGCCTCACGCGGGGATCTCCGATATCCCTTACGACACGCGCGACCTCGTCCCGCGCGGACGTGTCGTTCGCGTTGTCATCCACGACGATGATATCAAGCGCCTCGTGCGTCTGTGCAAGCACGCTCTTCAGCGCACGCGGCAGCAGCTTTGGCCGGGCATAGGTCGGTATGACGACGCTGACCAGTTCTTCACGCATCTATAGCATCCTCTTTTCGTATCGAGCATGCCCGAAGCCTGTCGGGCGCTCATTCCCCGTCGCGGCGGCCGAATATGCGCCTGAACAGGAAGCGCACATAGTCGACGAGCTCGCCATCCTTCGCGTGCGACGCGAGCTTTTCCGGAAAGCCCACGAGCGCGGCCAGTGCTTTCCCGACTGTGGGGCCGAATCTCTTTACATATCTTCGCTGGCGGAGCAGGTCTCTCTTGCGGCTCTCGGAATACCACGACATGTCGAAGTGGTGTATGCTCACCGTCCTGTCTGTGATGTGGGTCTCGCCCGTGGCGAACGACATGGGGCACAGGACCTCGATATCGTATATGTGGCAGCCGTCGATCCTCTGTTCCCGGCCATTGCAGACCAGGCCGTGCTTCTTGAGCGCGTTCGTCTGTACGATGGGGCAGGCTGAAATGGTCGAAAGGTCATACGCGTGGTCCGAGAACTCAAGTCCGTCATAGACCGCCAGTATCTCTTTGAGCACCGGATGTCCCGCCACGGAACCGACGCCCTGCCCGAACGACACATAGTCCACGCTTTCGAACCCTGCATAGAGATCATCCTCCAACAGCGGATCGAGGCTTTTGAGCAATTCGACATCCGTGTCCAGATAGATGCCGCCATAGCGGTCGAGTATATCGATGCGCGCGTAGTCCGACACGAAGGCCCAGCGCTTTGCCTCGTAGGCCTTTTTCATGAATGGATGCGCGTTGACATCATAGTTGGATTCGTTCCACTCGATCACCTCGTAGTCCGGACAGAACTCCTTCCAGCTGGCGATGCACATCTCGATCAGCTCGTTTTTGGGATTCCCGCCGAACCAGCAGTAATGAATGACCTTTGGGATCATGTATTTTCCCTCCTCACGGCCTCCCGGCATCCGATCCCCAGCGCAACAGGCCCGAACAGCAGCGTCAGCATATAGCTGAAGATCGTCTCCGTATACCCGATGAGCAATGTCAGCAGCACGACCTGATAGCATGTGAACTGTACGTCCGTGAGTGTCCCGTCGCGGCCGAACATGCGATCCACGCACGCCAGCACATACGACAGATAGATGATCAGCACAGGCAGGCCGAACTGCGCAAAGATCTGAAGGTAGGCATTGTGTACATTGAACAGGCCTATGCCGTAAAACTCGATATTGTACCCGGTGCCCCAGAGGAACGCGCCCTTATTGGCCTTCAGGTATTCCCACATGTTCATCCAGATATACTGTCTTCCCGTGAACACGCTCTTGCCCATGACGTTGGCGTCACCGGCGATCAGTCCGTTCCTGAACATGATGACATACCCTATGGGAAACAGCGTGCCCACAAGTATGATTAGTAGCGCCACCGTCAGAGAAAAACCTCTCGACCTCTTGAAAAGGGGCCTGAACAACAACCCCGACACAGCGGTCACGGCAAAGGAGATCAGCGATGTCCTCGAGCGGGTCACGTAGATCGCCATGAAGCTGACCACGTAAAGCAATAATCTGGTCAGCCTCGGCCTGTATGCGCTCGTCAGCCCCATCTCCACGAAAAAACAGGAGCTGGCTATGACGATCGCCGTCGTATTCGGGTTGTAGCCCTCCGTTCTCATGGAGCGCGCCGCGTTCTCAAAAAACGTCGTGCTATAACTGCCGGACATGGCCACGGAGATGAGCCAGACGGCTAACATCAGCGTGCTGATCCTGCGTATGGACCTGGGCGACAGCTCCGAGTAAATGAACATGTAGTTTATGGCCAATGGCCATATGAACTGGACCAGCACGCCGTAGCCGGAGTGATTGATCACGATGACCGCCGTGGCCAGCGCAAAGAAAGCCACCAGTCCGACAGCCATCGACAAAGGTATCTCTATGACCGACCTGTTCACCACGACCAGCACCGCGATGCCGACCACCAGGAAGTTGAAATAGCCGAACAACGTCGCATACGCGGGATAGTATACGACCATAGACAGGTTGACCGCGAGTATGACATAGAGCAGTATCTCGACCGCGCTCGATCCGAAGGCCGACGCTCTGTCTATGTTCTTTTTGATATACTTTCCGTTTCTCTCCATATTCCTCTGCCCCTGCGGTCTGAAGCTAAACCCTCTTTCCCAGAACGGCCTCCATGAGCCTGCGCTGCAGCCTGTAGACCGACGGCGGCAGGCAGAGTATCACAGCGTAGTATTTTGAGCCAAAGTCGACATCGCGGTTCGATACGATACGCCAGACGTTCTTCCTGAACATCTTTTGATACCTGCGATAGATCTCGTCATACTGCTGCTTTGTCATGGATGTACGGCCCGTCAGCTGCAGTACGGCGTTTTCATACAGCAACACTTTGACATAGTCCCATTCGGGATAGCGGCTGTCGATGTACTGTCCGACCTCGCCGCAGACTTCGAATATGCGCATGTGTCTGTCCGACAGCCTGCTCATCGTGATGCTGCCCTCGCGCGCAAGGTAGTGATACTCCGCCAGGTAGTCCCCGAAGGCGATCTTTTTGCACTCGTCGATCAGCAGGTACTGCGTGGCGGAATCCTCGTAATACCCGTCCGGGAACGGGTGCTTCACGACCGCTTCGCGCCTGTACATCTTGCCATACGCGTACCACGAAAAGCGCTTGACGACGTACATCTCGTAGAAGGCCTGCTTTTTGTCAAGCGTGAAGTCCTCCATGCGGGGCCTGTGCTCGAATATCTCATGGCCTTCAAGCGTCTTCTGTATGCTGATCACGGACATGTCCGCGTCGAACCTCTCCCTGAGGCCGTCCAGCCTGGAAAGATATGCGCTCGACACGTAGTCGTCCGAATCCACGAACACGATCCATTCGCCCCTGGCATGCCTGACGCCCTCGTTCCTGGCGCTCGACAGCCCGCCGTTCGGCTTGTGCACGCACACGATGCGGTCCGGGTGCTCGCGCGCATAGGCATCGCAGGCTTCGCCGCTGCCGTCCGTGGAGCCGTCGTCCACCAGTATGACCTCGTAGGGCCTGTCCGTGTCCTGCTTGAGCAGGCTTTCGACGCACCGGTCCAGGTATCCCGCCACGTTGTAGACCGGCACGATCACGCTGATCATAGCTTCAGATTCCTTCCTTCGTCCACCTCATGATGCTTTCGAGCATGCGGTCCATGTCCCCGGCCGCATAGCGCTGGTCGCAGACCAGCGACAGCTCGCGCGCGGAGATGTCGTTCCTCGCGCTGTCCGGCCAGTGCACGGGCAGATAGATGCGCTCGTCGATGAGGCGCCTGCGCAGCAGGTCTCTCCCCCGCTCGACGAGCACCGGCACGAACATCGGGCAGTCTCCCGGTACCATGGACGTGTACACGGGCGCCAGGCCCGGCACACCGGCCAAACCGTCCATGAGCCTTGCGGCGTTCTCGCGGCGCGCGCGCCGTATGCGCCCCGCGTCGAGCGCTTCGAGCGCCCTGACAGACGCCTCGTCCGCCGCACGACGGTCGTAATCCGCGTCCAGCACCGCCTCCGCCTCGCCGAAGAGCGTGAGGAACGCGTCCTTCCCGCCCTGTTCCGGGTGCGCCATGTAACGGGCCTTCATGTCGAACGCGCGGCGTCTCATCTCCGCAAAGGCGTTGGCCGGCCTGAGCGCGGGCGCGTCCGTCCATCCATCGCGCGCCCACGCGAAGCCCGCGCTGACGCCCGTCCACTTGCGCACGCTGGCCAGCACGTAGTCGAATGCGGAATAGTCCATATGCTCGCGCAGCAGCGAATGCGTCGCGTCGTATATGACGGTCTTGCCCCTGCGCTTCTCCGCCTGGGCAAAGGCGGGAACGCCGGGGTCGGCAAAGCCGAAGTAGTCCATCAGGAACACGACGTCGCAGTCGTTCTCGCGCAGATCGCACCTGATCCCATCCCGGGACGCGCGGACATCGTAGTACACGACCTTCGCGCACCGCGTCAGGAACGGCTCGACCATGGAGGAACAGCAGTAGTCCGGCATGTACACGCTGAAAGCCGGTCTCTTACGCAGTATGTCCTCTATGATGAGCGCGATGGAGGTCCGCCCGCTCATCGTGAAAAGCGTCGTCCCGCCCTCGGGCAGCAGCGCTGCGAGGCCCTCGCCGCCGTGCGGCGCTTCGGTCCAGAACTCGCTGCCGATCTCGTGCATGGCATACATGTGCATGATCCCTCACTTTATCGCGACGCCGCGTTCCGCAAGCAGCCTCTCGTGCTCAGCGATCTGCTCGTCGGTGAAGCGCATGCCCACGCATCTGGCGGGCACGCCCACGCATATCGAATAGGGCGGCACGTCCTTCGTGACCACCGCGCCGGCGCCGACCACGCTGCCCCGGCCGATCGTGACGCCCTTCAGTATGGTGACGTCCGCCCCGATCCAGCAGCCGGCCTCGAGCGTTACATCCTTGTCGTAGTCTCCCCCGAGCCTGTCCTTGTCGCTGTCGCCGACCTCGACGATGTGCCGTCCCAACTCGGTCAGCACGTGGTCGCCCGTGATGATCGTGACGTTGAAGCCCACCAGCGCATAGTCGTGTATGGACAGTCTTGCGCGCGTGGACACGAACGTGGCGCCCCCGCTGATCGACACGTGGTCGCCCAGCACGATGTCGCCCTTCATCAGGTTCGGCTTGCCGACGAATACGCCTTTTCCGAAAGACGTACAGTGGCGCAGGCGGAAGCGGTTCAGTATGTCCCTTCTGATCTTTTTCAGCGTGCCTAACATGTTTCCCTCCGGCGTCACTGCCGCCAGTCGAACAGGCAGTCGATGTTCGTGATGTCGAATACGGGCATGTGCAGCCTGTCGTGCACCTTCCTGCGCTCGGCAAAGCTGTTGTCCAGGAATATAGCGCTTTGCGCGTCCTTCATAAGGTCGCACTTCTCCTGATCCCAGCTGAGCTCGATCACCTCGTCGAACAGGCCGCGGGAGAGACCCAGGCGTTCAAAGCTCGCGTCGAGCGTCTCGCCGAACGTGTCGAAGTGCCGCGTGACGAGCGATATGCGCACGCCCCTGTTCCTGCACTGGTACAAAAACGCCATGACATACGGGTTCACGCCCTGTCCCTTCATGGAGGTGACGGTGTCGTCATAGTCGACATACACCCTGTCATAGCGTATGCTCAGCCTGTAGCGATCGATGTATGTCTTGTCGCACTCGACCGTACAGTCGTTTTCGACTACGTTCGCGGGCCTATCGTCAAAGTCGCAAAGCGCAAGCAGCGGCAGGTTGACGCCCTTGCCCTTGCTGATGGCAAACGAGCCCGAGAAGCGCGTGCAGATCTCAAGCAGCTTGAGCTTCCCGCTTCGGTCGCGCTTGAGCTGCGCGAACCAATAGCCCCTGAAGCGCACCGCGCTG
>SVGK01000105.1 GCA_015056395.1 Clostridiales bacterium | reverse complement strand
CGGCGTCGCCGCCACGGTCAAGCACTTCGCGCTGAACAACAAGGAGACCAACCGCAAGCACGCGGACTCCCGCTGCAGCGAGCGCGCCATACGCGAGATCTACCTGAAGGCGTTCGAGCTGATCATCAAGGAGGCCGATCCGTGGAGCCTCATGACCAGCTACAACGTGATCAACGGCCACCGCGCCAGCGAGAACGCCGACCTGCTCAACGGCATACTGCGCGAGGAATGGGGCTACGAGGGCATGGTCACCACGGACTGGTGGACCTACGGCGAGCACTACAAGGAAGCCATGGCTGGAAACGACATAAAGCTTGGCGCGGGCTATCCCGAAAGGCTGATGGAGGCGCTCGAAAAGGGACTGCTCACGCGCGAGGCCATGGAGAAGTGCGCGGAGCACATTTTGGGGATGATACTGAAGTTGGAATGAGGAATGAGGAGTGAGGAATTAGGAGTTAGGAGTTGAGTGAGCCGGGTCGGCTCTGGGCTTTGCCTGATGTGGATGGCATTTGATCGCCGTTTGGGTAGACCGCACGGCTTTGCGTGATACGCACGGCACTCCGTAGGGACGCCATTCATGGCGTCCGCCTCGTCGTCACCCCGCTCAAACCGCACACCCTTGCGTGATACGCACGGTATCCCGTAGGGACGCCATTCATGGCGTCCGCTTCGTCCATGCGTGCTCCGATTTCATTTCGTCTGGCGAATAAGCATCTCGCTTCCGTACGGGTTTGCCATTCATGGCATTGCACATCACATCGACTATATGTCGTGGACCAACGAACAGGCGCGCCGTAGGGGCGCCGCTTGCTGCGCCCCCGTTCCACCGTATCTGGATGAAGGGGCGTGGCGGCTGATAGCCGCCGCTGCGGGTGTTGCCGTGAACGCTCCGGCGCATCCGCCGATATTACAAAAAGATCAGCCCCGCTGCGTCCATATGACGCGGCGGGGCTGTTCGGTCGATCCTTCGCTTATTCGGACACGTACGGCAGCAGCGCGATGGCGCGGGCGCGCTTGATCGCGGTGGACAGCTGGCGCTGGTGCTTTGCGCAGGTGCCCATCATGCGGCGGGGCAGGATCTTGCCGCGCTCAGACGTGAAGCGGCGAAGATTCGCGACGTCCTTATAATCGATATACTGGACCTTGTTCACGCAGAATGCGCAAACCTTCCTGCGCGGCTTGCGGCCACGGGGACGGCGTACGCGCTCGCCTCTCTCTTCAGACATAGGAAAAGTTCCTCCTTAATACGTAATCAGAACGGAAGCTCGTCGTCGTCCACCTCGGTGAAGCCGGCGGGCGCATTGGCGCCAAAGTTGGCCGGCGGCTCCGTGGGCGGCGGCGGATTGTCGGTGCGGGGCGCGGAACCGCCTTCCTGGCGGGGACCCGCAAACTCAAAGTTATCTGCTATGATCTCGGTGACGTAGCGCTTCGAGCCGTCCTGCGCATCATAGGAACGGTTCTGTATGCTGCCCTCCACGACGATCCTCGTCCCCTTGTGGAAATAGCGGCTTGCGAAGTCCGCCGAGTTCCTCCAGGCGATGACATTGAAGAAATCCGCCTCGCGCACGCCCTGCTGGTTCGCAAACCTGCGCTGCACGGCGATGCGCACGGTGCACTGGCTGATGCCGGACTGTGTCGTGCGGAATTCCGGTTCGGCAACGACGTTGCCGATCAAGATGACTTTGTTCATATTCGCACCTGCCTTCAGGCGAAAAGCTTATTCAGCTTCCGAAACGGGCGCCTCGTCGTCCACCGGCTCGGCGGCAACGGGCTCTGCGGCGGGCTCAGCCACGGGTGCGGGAGCGGTCTCGGCCACGGGCGCGGCGTCGACATCGGCGTTCTCGCGGGGCTGGTAGGGCTTCAGCGGCTCGCGCTTGGCGGGCAGCTCGCCCTCGTAGCGGATCGTGATGTAGCGCAGGATCGAATCCGCGATCTTCAGGTTGCGCTCCAGCTCACGGGGCAGTGCGGACGGGGCCTTGATGTACATCAGCACATAGTAGCCCTCGGTCTTGTAGTTGATTGCGTACGCCAGGCGACGCTTGCCCCACTCATCGATGCGGTCCACTTCGCCGCCGTTCTTCGTTACGAGATCGGAGAAACGGTTGATCACTTCTGCTCTCGCGCCATCATCCAGCGCGGGATCGATCACGTACATGACTTCATACTGGTTCATGGGTTTTCACCTCCTTATGGACTTCGGCCGCGGCCTCATGACCGCAGCAAGGATGCGCCAACAATCATTATACGATAGATCCGGTGCGGATGCAAGGGGAGGTTTTGATAATTCAGAATTAAGAATTCAGAATTCAGAATCAATAGCTTACCGAGAGGCGCAGGGCCGCCGCGCGATATCGGGCGCGGCGGCCCTGCTTTGGACTGCCTGATCAGGCGGTCAGGCCCAGGAGTCCTCGGCGACGATCGTGATCGGTCCGGTCTCGGCCGTGAAGTCTCCGTAGGGCGTGCCGGTCACATCGACGGTCACCTGTGTGCTGCCGAGGCCCTTCAGCCTGAAATACAGCCACGTGAAGCGACTATCGCCGTTGCTGCCGGAGCCGGAGCGGCTAAGCAATGCGGTATCGAAGCCGCTGACGGCGTAATTGTTGTAAATGATGCTGTATCCCGATCCCGCGATGTCCTTGTCGGGATCGCCGCAGGCCAGCCAGACCATGATGGTTGCCCTCTCATCCACGCCCATCGTGTACGTTCTCTTTTGAGGCATGGCGAGCAAAGTAATGTCCGAAGGCGCGTTGAGCGCGGCGGCAGCAGCGGGCGTCATGTAACAGTAGATGCCAAAGTCGTCCCATTCGATGACACGTCCCAAAGAGGCGTTTGCATAGCATCCGTCGTTGTAAATGAGAAGACCGCTGCCCTGACTCGTCCATCCGTTCGCCTCCAACAGGGCCCTTCTCTCGGAATACGGCATGCCGGTATACAACCCGTACAGGCTGTGGTAGTAGTCGTCGCTGCCGATCTCGATCATATCGACGTAATATCCGCCCGTGCCGTATGGCGCCGCCATGCTGTAGCATCTCAAGCTGTGATAGCGCCAATCGAGGGAGAACCCAACAATGGGCACGTCGTCGCCAAGGGTATCGGAGCTTGCCAGGAGGGTATGTATCGGGAATTCCATGTACATCTGGTCCATCCTCTTCCCGAACAGTCCGCTGACCTCCGTGTGCTCCAGCGTACTGGGGTCCGTGATCACCCTGACTGTCGTCGTGGCCGTCGCGTACAGCCTGTTCGCTATGTAGTACTGGACGACCACATCGTATGAGCCGGCCTGCAGACCTTCCGCAGTAAAGTATGCATTGTTGGGCCCGCCGATCGTATCGTCGAATGGATTCTCGATGCGCAACGCATTCCTGTCGTATTGTATGACCATGCTGTCGTTCAGGTATTCCCATCCATATGGCGTGAAATTGAGCTGCAGCGAGACGCTGTTGGACGATCCGGTTCCTATGACGATATACTCATCCTCGTCAAACTCCATCGTCACGCCCACCGACTCTACGAACGCGAAGGCCGCGTCGACTGACCACGAGGCTTCGATCGAGTCGTCATAGACCAGCATGGTGAAGTCCCCGTCCGGACTGTCATAGACGAATTCGTTGCTTCCCTGCGTCCAGTCCTGCGCGATCAGCTTTGAGCGCTTCTGGCTGAGCGTCATCGCGTTGGTGACGCCGAATACGCTGTGGGTCGTGTCTTCGTCGCTGAGCCTGATGTACTGCACGCGGAACGGGGACATGTCCCGGCTGGCGAACGTGACGCCGCCGTTCCAGGTGCGCCACTCGGCGGGATCGTTGTAGCTGGCCTCGTGCTGCGCCACGGCGCTCTGCGTCAGCGCGGCCGCCTCCTCAAGCGATTTGTAGAAGTAGCTGCTCAGCTCCGTCAGATCCTCCATCTCGCGCGCGAGCACCTCGATCTCGGGATAGAAGTCGTCCGATTCTTGCTGAGATACACTTCCGTTTTCGTTTCGTACCGCGCCGAGCGCGTAGAAATAGATTTCGTCATAGCTGGAGTACAGGAATTCGTAATCGCAGGTCCAGAGCAGCTGTCCTTCCGAGAGCACGGCGCATTCGTCCGCCCGCCAGATAGCGCTGTAGTCGTAGGGCGACCACAGGGCGTTGTCGCTCCTGGCGACCAGGAATACATTGGTCACATTCGGCGACGTATACAGCGTGAACACGACGGGATCGTCCGTATACACCTGGCTGGCCGACGGCACGGCGCTGTAGATCTCGACGCTGTCTCCCACGATGCTGATGAGCATCCGCACGACATCGGTGAGTATGCTCGCGCCGTCCGCGCCGGTGACGCGGCAGCGGTACAGCCATCCGGCCCTCGTCTGCGTGATGGTCGCCGTGTATGTCGGCGACGACGCGTTGCTGGTCAGGTCGGTCCACGTCGCGCCGCCGTCCTTGCTCACCTGCCAGCGGTAGGACGCGGCGTTCTCCGCCGTCACCGTGAACGTCGCCGTGTCGCCCTCCTCGCCGCGCGCGTTCTCGGGCTGGGCCGTGATGGCGGCGGGCAGTACAAGCGAAAGCTTTGCCGTGTTGGTATAGACGACGCTGCCGTCCCCGCCGGTCACGGCGCAGCGGAACCGCCAGCCGCTGTTGTCCTCCGATATGGTCGTGGAATACGTCGCGGTCGTGGCGGAGAGGTCGGTCCACGTCGTACCGCTATCCTTGCTGACCTGCCAGCGATAGCCCGTGGCGTTGTCGGCCGATACGGTGAACGTTGCGGTGTCGCCCGCATGGCCGGAGGCGTTCCGGGGCTGCACCGTGATGGTCGCGGGCTTCAGCAGGACCAGCTGCACGACGTTCGTGTAGACGACCTTGCCGTCATCGCCGGTGACCGCGCAGCGGTAGCGCCACTGGGCGCGGGTCTCGCTTATGGTCACGGTATAGGTGGCCGACGTGCTGTTGTTCGTCAGATTCGTCCAGGTCGCGCCGCCGTCCTTGCTGACCTGCCAGTGGTAGCCCGCGGCGTGCTGGGCTTCCACGGTGAACGAGGCGCTCGCGCCCTCCGCGCCCTGCGCGTTCACGGGCTGTGCGGTGATGACCGCGGGATGGTCCATAGAGATGTAGGGTATGTTGTTCTCACGCGCAAACGTCTCGGCCGGAGAGCCGTAGTGGACCGTGAGCGTGAGCTTCGGGAAGACGGAGAAGTCGCCCCCCAGAGTGGCATTGGCCGGTATGGTCAGCGATTCCAGGTTGGTGCAGTTTGGGAACGTGTCGGCATAGACGGAGGAGACCCCGTCCGGTATGACCAAATGTTTCAAGCCCGTGCAGTCTTGAAAGCCAAGGTAAGGGAGTTCCGTAAGCGACGAGGGAAGGTGTATCGTCTCAAGGCTCGTGCACCCCTGGAACATCTGAGTACACAGCCTTGTCCAGCGGTCCGGGAGGCGGACATCCTTGAGCATCGGGCAATACATAAAAACGCCGAGCATGCCCGGTTCGAGATCCGCCGTGTCGGGAATGTACGCATATTCCAACTGTGCACAGTGGGAAAAAGCATGCTCCGAAATGCTCGTGACCGTATCCGGCAGTATAAGTTCCCTTATCGGTGTACCTGACAATCCCAGAGATTTCACGCCATCATGCAGTTCGATATCCGAAACGGACGATATGCCGGTACCTCCGAGCCCCACTCTGTCCATGGCCAAAGGGATGCGGATGTGCGTCAAAGAGGTGCAGCCGGTAAAAGCATTCGAAAAATCGCACGAGTCCGGCAGGTTCACCTCTCTAAGGGATGTGCAATCCTGGAACATCTGACTGGACAGCAAGGTGACGCCATTTGCGACCGAGACCCTTTTCAGGCCGGTGCAATCGCGGAACTGTTCATAATGTTCTTTATCGTTGTACTCTCCCAGCGTGCTTGGGATGCGGATCTCGGTAAGCGCAGCGCATCCACCGAACGCGAAGTCGCATATCTCGGTCAGGCCCTCATTCAGTTCGACGTGCACAAGCGAAGAGCAATGGCCGAATGCGGACTTTCCGATCTTTGTGACGGAGGGCGGAAGGCTGACAGATCTGAGCTGCTTACAGTTCAGGAATGCCCCCCGGCCGATCTCCGTCACCGTATCCGGGATCGAGACGGCAGTATAGTTTTCGCACTTCGAGTAATGGCCGTGCTCATTTATGATCGTATCGCCGAACGCGTAGTCGCCAATCCTGGTGATGGTGTGTGTGCCGTCGGCCATGCGGGGGATGACGATCGCCGTGGCGGAGCCGTTATAGCTCGTGATCGTCGCCTCCGTGGCGCTGGTGAACTCAAAGGTAAAGTCGCCGGCGGAGACGAGCGTTCCACTCTCAAAAGGTATGCCATTGCTTGCGCAATAAGTCCTGCCATACGAATAGTAGTCGCTCCAGGCGGTCAGCGAGCAGCCCTGGAAGGCGTCCGGCGCGATATATGTGAGCGACCTGGGCAGGTATATACGCGTGACGCCCGTATATGCAAACGCCCTGCTCTCGATGCGCTTGATACCGTCCGGCAGCACGACCTCACCGAGCGACGTGTCACCATAGAACGCCTCCTGTTCGATCGTGGTGACGTTGAGCGGGAGCATGAGCCCGTCCGCGCACGCCCATGCGCAGCACAGCATGAGCAGCGCCGCGATACAGAGCATGGTCCACAGTACGTTCTTCATGAGCAGCCATCCTTTCTTTATATGTGATCCTTCCGCGGCCCGGGCCGATGCCGCGCGGCCAACTATATTATAATTGTAGCATATCCGTTCCAAAAATTCATGCCACTTCACCCCCCTGTTTCTGCCACTTTTGGATTTTCATGCGTTGAATGAGAGATTTTTTTCGTTGCCGATGGGAATGGCGGGGGCGATTGCGGCTGATAGCCGCCGCTGCGGATATTGTCGTGAACAGGCATCCCGCAGCGACGCCATCCATGGCGTCCGCCCGCGCGTGAGCGCACTGATCTTCGCATCCCCAAACGGATACGGGGGGACGAGGGCGCAGCAGGCGGCGCCCCTACGGCGTGTCCGTTTCGTTCATTCACGACACACATGTCGGCGCGATGCGCGACGCCATGCGCGCCCCTCCCCCTCCCCCATATCCAATTGTTAATTCATACGTTACGTTGCGTGCGTTTACAAATCGCGCCCGCCGCGGTAAAATCATGTCAGGAACCATATCATCAGCCTTGAAGAGGACTGCCCGCGTACGCGCGCACGCACAAGAGAGCCGGGAAAGGTGAAAGCCGGCCGTGGCGGACGCAGGGGGATCGCCTCGGAGCCGCGCCGCCGAAATGCCAGTAGGCCGCGCCGGGTGCGCCCGTTACAAGCGCAAGTCAAGTGGGCATATCCACCCGCCGCGCGGGGGCTGTGCCAATTTGGGTGGTACCGCGTTCGTCTTCGTCCCAAACCATGGACGGAGGCTTTTTTATTTTGAAACGGAGGGAAACGCATGTTTGAAAAGGTTTCGACCAATCTGGACGCGCAGGCGCGCGAGAAAGAGGTCATCCGCTTTTGGAACGAGCACGACATCTTCAAAAAGCAGAACGAGCTGCGCAGGGATGCGGACGTGTTCACGTTCTTCGACGGCCCGCCCACGGCCAACGGCAAGCCGCACATCGGCCACATCGAGACGCGCGCCATAAAGGACCTGATCCCGCGCTACCACGTGATGAAGGGCAAGTTCGTCACACGCAAGGCCGGCTGGGACACGCACGGCCTGCCGGTGGAGCTGGAGGTCGAGAAGCTGCTGGGCCTGGACGGCAAGGAGCAGATCGAGGAATACGGCATAGAGCCCTTCATACAGAAGTGCAAGGAGTCCGTCTGGAAGTACAAGGGCGAATGGGAGCGCATGAGCGAGCGCGTGGGCTTCTGGGCCGACATGGAAGACCCCTACATCACCTATGACAACAACTACATCGAGTCCGAGTGGTGGTCCCTCAAGAAGATCTGGGAGAAGGGCCTGCTGTACAAGGGCCATAAGGTCGTGCCCTACTGCCCCCGCTGCGGCACCGCGCTGTCCTCGCACGAGGTCTCGCAGGGCTACAAGGAGGTCAAGGAGCGCTCCGCCGTGGTCCGCTTCAAGGTGAAGGGCGAGGAGAACACCTACATCTACGCCTGGACGACCACGCCCTGGACGCTGCCTTCGAACGTGGCGCTGTGCGTCAATCCCACGGAGACCTACGCGAAGTTCAACTGCGAGGGCATGACCATCATCATGGGCGACGCACTGATCGAGAGCGTGCTGGGCGAAAAGGAGATCACCGACAAGGTCACCTTCCCCGGAAGCGAGCTGAAGGGCCTGCGCTACGAGCCGCTGTTCGACTTCCAGAAGAAGGCCATCGAGGGCGTGGACCACGCTGAGAACGCCTGGACCGTGGTCTGCGACGACTACGTCACGATGACGGACGGCACGGGCGTGGTGCACCAGGCGCCCGCGTTCGGCGAGGACGACGCGCGCGTGGGCCGCGAGAACGACATACCCTTCCTGCAGCTGGTCGACACCAAGGGCGAGATGGCGGCCGTCACGGACTGGCCGGGCGTGTTCGTCAAGAAGGCCGACCCGATGATACTCAAGGATCTGGACGCCGCGGGCAAGCTGGTCTCCGCGCCTTACTTCACGCACGACTATCCGTTCTGCTGGCGCTGCGACACGCCGCTGATCTACTACGCGCGCAGCACCTGGTTCATCAAGATGACGGCGGTGCACGATGCGCTCATGCGCAACAACCGCACCGTGAACTGGATCCCCGACAACATCAAGGAAGGCCGCTTCGGCAACTTCCTGGACAACGTGATCGACTGGGGCCTCTCCCGCGAGCGCTACTGGGGCACCCCGCTGCCGGTCTGGCAGTGCAAGTGCGGCAAGATCCACGTGATCGGCTCCCGCG
>SVGK01000104.1 GCA_015056395.1 Clostridiales bacterium | reverse complement strand
CATGCAGACGATCAGCGCAAGCAGCGCGATCCACACGATGATGGCCTTGCCGAAGCGGCGCGCCTTGTCCTTCGATATGATCCCGCGGAAGTAGAAGAAGCCTATGATAGACCACACGATCAGCAGTATATAGGTCTCCGTCTCCAGTGTCGAATCGGAAAACACGTTCGGGAACAGCAGGTATACGCCGAACACGACCATCACGACAAGGCAGAACAGCCCCGTGAAGCTCTCGAGCCTGTTTCCCTTGCGCCGCGCGGTCTTGAATGCCACCGCGGAGACGAAGCCGTATATGAGTGCTGCGACGATGGTCAGCACGTCGACGATCCACCCGATCGCCGTCCTGCCCAGAAAGGGTATGGGCAGCGAGAGCAGCGCGACCAACAGCATGGCGTTGCGCGGGTTTTGCCTTTGGTCGAGCCTTGCGAACCGCCCCGGCAGTATGCCGTCGCGGGCGACAGCGTAAAACAGTCTGCTCAGCGCGTGCATATTGCCGATCAGGCTCGTCACGACCAGCGCAAGCAGCGAAGCCATCAGCACGTTAACGCCGAGGGGGCCCAGATAGCGGTCCGCCGCGTAGAACGCTGGCAGGCCTTCAATGCCCTGGTAGCTGTCCAGGCGGCTGATGTAGTCGAGCCAGTTTGCGCAGTCCTCGGGATAGGCGGTGATGCTCATGAGCGTCACGAGTATGTAGAGCACCGTGGATGTGACGACGGATGCGACCAGTATGCGGTACAGCCCGCTCGTCCTGAACTTTAACTCCTCCGCGGAATGCGTGATGTTCTCGAACCCTATGAATGCCCAGGAGGATATGAACGTCATGCGCAGCGTCTGCGAGAGCGTGCCCCGGCCCGGCACGAACTGCGGCGCGAACGACATGTGCGCCGCGCCGTGCCTTGCGATCGCCACGACGGAACACAGCGCGATGCCCGCCGTGAACACGCACACGAGCGCCACCATCACATTGGCCGCGGCCCGCTTCGTGCGCATGCACAGAACCGTGACCAGCGCAATGGCGATGAGCGTCAGAAGTGCCTCTCCGGCATACACGTCGTAGCCGAACACCGTATACATATATCCGAAGCTGAACGCGTTCCTCATGAAATAGCGTGCGAACAGCGGCAGGCTCGTCGCGTTGGCCCAGAACATGGCGATGTACGCCAGGCTCAAAAACCACGAGACCAGGAAGGCGCAGTCATAGCCGAACACGCCCTTCGTATAGGCATAGATGCCACCGGCATCCGGATACTGCCCCGACATATATTGGAAGTTCCTGCCAACCATGAGCATCAGCAGGCCGCCTATGACCAGTCCGAGCACGGTGCCCATGGGGCCCGCCTGCATGAGGTAGCTGCTGCTGGTCAGCACCAGCGCGCCCCAGCCTATGCTCGTGCCCACGGAAAACGCCCATGCGGCCGGCTGCGATATATAAGGAGCCAGTGCCCTGTCCTTCACGCGTGTATCGTTCACCACGATCATATGCCTCCGATCAGTATGGTCTGTGGATCATCGTCAGTGTTTTATCTTATCATAACACATTTGCCACTTTTCGTCTATCTCTTTGGGCATCATGTGAATTGGATGCGATAATTTAACGTGCATGACACGAATAGGATATCCGCAGTCCTTCATCGGGACCGCGGATATCCGTCAACATTTCAGGCTTCTTCGATCAAATACGTTGCGACGATCTCGCCGTAATAGCACACGTGCTCGTCCATTCTCTTTCCCCCGGGCAGGCCGCCGTCCACAGGCTTGTCCCGGTAGACCACGCGGCATTCCAACGTCAGCGGGAACTCCAGTATGCCCGGCACGGAGATCTCCTTCGGCGCAACGGCGGTCAGTCCCGCCGCGGCCAGCTTGTCCATATCCCTGCCGCTCTGCATGCCGCATATGCGCATGACGTTCCTGTCGACTTTTCCGAGAGGTATATTGACCGTGAACTCGGGGTTCTCGTCAAGGAGCGCCCGCGTGTAACGGTCTTCGCGCACATAGGCCACGAATACGGGCCTGTTCCAGATGAAGCCGATCGTGCCCCATCCCGCGACCATCGCGTTGACCTTGTCGCCCGAGCGCGTCGTGATGAGCACGCCCTGCTCGATGGCCTTGACAAGGGTCGATGCGCACGCGGCCAGGTCGGCCTGTCTTCTCTTCACGCCCATGGCCGTCAACCCCTGTCAGGCGCAGCGAGGAACGCGCGGTAGCAGCGATAGACCTCGAAAAGGTCCGCCTTGCTGATCAGCTCCACGGGCGCATGCATGTTCAGCACGGGCACGCCCGCATCGATCACGTTCATGCCGTAGTGCGCGCACAGATGGGCTATGGTGCCGCCGCCGCCCATGTCCACACGGCCGAGCTCCGAAAACTGGTAGCGAATGCCAGCCTCGTCCAGCACGCGGCGCAGCCACGCGACGTATTCCGAATTCGCATCGCTGGAGCCGCCCTTGCCGCCGCTGCCGGTGTACTTGCAGAAGTTCGCGCCGCTGCCCATGAACGACGTGTTCTTCTTCTCATAGGCCGACGCGTAGAGCGGATCGAATGCGGAGCTCACATCGCTTGACAGCATGCGGCTGTGCGCCAGCGCACGGCGCAGGCTGATATCCGTATAGCCGTCCATGGTCATGCGGCACACCTCCGCCACGGCGTTCTCGAAGAACACGGAGTGCATGCCCGTGGCGCCGTAGCTGCCGATCTCTTCCTTGTCGGTCAGCACGCAGCAGAGCGTGCGGGCGGGCGTGCCTGCATGGTCGAGCATGGCGCGCAGCGAGGGATAGGCGCACACCCTGTCGTCGTGTCCGTAGGCGGCGATCATGCTGCGATCGAAGCCCGCGTCGCGGCTGGGGCCCGCAGGCACGGCCTCGAGCTCCGCGGAGAGGAAGTCCGCCTCTTCTATGCCGTATTCGTTCTTCAAATGGCGCAGTATCGCCGCGCGGACGGCCTCCTTTTCCTCGCCCTTCAGAGGCTTGTTGCCGATCAGTATGTCCAGGTCTTCGCCTTCGACCACCTTTTCCGCGTTCTTCTTGAGCTGCTCGTCGGCGATGTGCGGAAGCAGGTCCGTGATGCAGAACACCGGGTCGTCGTCCGCTTCGCCCAGCGCGAGTGTGACCGCGCTGCCGTCCTTCAGGTCGACCACGCCGTGCAGCGCGAGGTTGCGCGCCACCCACTGGTACTTCTTGATGTAGCCGTAGTAGTGCGTGTCGAGGTAGGCCATGCCGCCGTCCTCATACAGAGGGTTCTGCTTTACGTCGATCCTGGGCGAATCGATGTGCGCGCCCAGTATCGCCATGCCCTTCTCCATGGGCTCCGCGCCTATGATGAACAGCACGAGGCTCTTGCCCATCCAGTTGACATAGACCCTGTCGCCGGGCTTCAGTCGCGCGTCACCTTCGATCATTGGTGCCAGGTCCCTGAAGCCGGCGGCTTCGGCCAGCCGCACGCCCTCCGTGACGCATTCCCGCTCGGTCTTGCCGTGATCCAGAAAGTAGCGGTAATCCTTTGCGAACGCCTCCAGCGCTTCAAGCTGGGTGTCCGTGTAGTCGTTCCAAACACTATCGCGTTCCATAGGGCTTCCCTCCCGATGTGCTGTATATGAATATGCAGTATGGCGGTCGCCCGCCATACTGCACTTGAGTCATTTGCCGATCACTTGTTGGCGAGCTCGGCGTACTCCTCGGTGGTGTAGATCTGATCGTTGGTCTCCCAGTTGATGTAGCGCGCGGACTGTATGCCGTAGGCCGCGTGGATCTTGCTGTAGTCGTTGACGCAGGTCAGCTGCCACTGAACGGTGGTGTAGGTGGGCAGCAGCAGCGCCTTGCTCAGCAGATACGCCTCGGCATCCGCGAACTTCTCGTAGCGGGTCTGCAGGTCGTCGGTGATCGCGGCCGCCTCCTGCACCATCTCGGTGTAGGCGGTCATGTCGGCAATGACCTTCTCGTCGGTGCAGGTGTCCAGATGCGCGTAGTCCTCGGTGAAGAAGGCGTTGACGGTGCCGTAGGTGTACTGGGACAGGTAGTTGATGGGGTCGCCGAAGTCAGCGCCCCAAGCCGGCGTCACGAAGGAGGCCAGGCCGGGCTCCAGCACTTCCTGCACGCTGGAAGCGACATAGGTGCGGGTGACGAACTTGATGTAGTCGTCGCCCAGGCAGTCAGAATACATCTGGGCCAGCACGTCCGCGGTGTCCTTGGCGGTCTGGTTGTCGCCCTTGATGTAGTAGACCATCTCGACGGGGAAGGTCACGCCCTGCGCGGTCAGCTCTTCGATGGCCTGCGCCTTGAAGGCAGCGCCCTTCTCGGCGTCAAAGCGGGAGTAGGTCTCGCCATTGGGACGGATGCCCGTGCGCTCCATGACCATGTCGGTGTAGTCCGTGCCGTCCGGCGCGACGGCGACGCCCTTGGAGGTGTAGGTCTGCAGCTCGCAGGCCAGCGGGTTGATGGCGTTGTAGCGGGCCAGATAGTTGGTCATGTCCAGGCCATAGTAGATGGACTGACGGAAGGCCTCGTTGGCGACGGCCTTGTTCCAGTTCTCGTCAAGGCTGCCGTCCTCGTTACGCTTGGTGAAGTTGAACACCATGAAGTAGGAGAAGTTGTCCGGCACGGTCTCGACCAGGTTGCCGTGGAACTCGTTGGAGGGGCTGTTGTAGATGGTGGTCAGGTTCGCCTCGTTCAGCGTGATGTTGTCGATCTCGCCGGTCTGGAACAGGTTGAAGGCCACGGCGTCGGACTCGACCATCTTGATCGTGACGGTGTTGAAGCGCTTGACGTTCTCGGCGTTCCAGTAGTTGGGAGAGGCGGTCAGCACCTTCTCGTTGTTCTGGACGTAGGTGGTGATGGTGTAGGGGCCGTTGTACCACAGCGTGTCATAGGTCACCGCGCGATAGCCGTCCGGGCCCATCTCCTCCAGCATCTTGCCGGAGACGGGATACAGGCAGCTGTAGGTGGCCAGCGTCGGGAAATAGGGCAGCTTGTCCACGCAGTGATAGATCAGCGTGTAGTCGTCCGGAGCTTCGATGCCGACCATCTCAAGGAACTTGTCCAGGCCCAGCGCCTTCGCGGCTTCAACGCCCTCGCTCTCGGCCAGTTCCTTGGTGTACTCGTAATAGTCGCCCGCGCCGGCGATCATCTCGATGGGCATCGAGACGTTCACGGCTTCGTTCTTGCCGAAGTTCAGGCAGTACTCAAGGCCATACAGCCAGTCGGAAGCGACGACGTCCGCCTTGTAGTTGCCCTGATAGTCGAACCAAGTCATGCCCTCGTTCAGCTCGAAGGTCCAGGTCTGGCCGCCATCCTCGGAGGAATAGCTCTTGGCCGCATTCGGGATCAGGCCCGCGGTCTCATTGTCGTTGGTGAGCAGCGTGTCGAAGCAGTTGGTCAGCACGTCGAACTCGGTCTTGCTCTGGGAATAGAAGACGTTGAAGTGGGACATCTCCTGGTTGGTGATCTGATAGGTCGTCAGGTCGGTGATCTCTGCGGCGGAGGCGCTCACCGGCACGATCAGCGTCGCCAGGATCATCGTCAGCATCAGCAGCAGACTTACGGTCTTTTTCATGTTCGTTCTCCTTTCGTTCATTGCCCTGGGTCATTATGTTGAATGGCTTTGTATCGTTTACAAGGCCATCAGGGAACATTTTATCAAATGTGGAATTCCATGTAAACACTTGGGTCCGTGTGAAAATGTATGGGAATCAGGCGTTGCCGGTCTCCGCAAGGCGTGCGGCATACTTTCTGAGCTCCGGCGCATTCCCGTAGACGAAGTGTCCGGGCGCGAGCTCCTTCCATACGGGCCTGTCCGTCGTGTAGTCGTGCATGCCCGGGTCGTACACGAGCGTCTTCTTCGTGCGCTCGAGGTAGGGATCCGGGTTCGGCACGGCGGAGAGCAGCGCGCGCGTATACGGGTGCAGCGGGCACCTGAACAGAGCCTCGCTGTCCGCAAGCTCCACGATGCGCCCCTTGTGTATCACCGCGATGCGGTCCGCGATGTACCTGACGACGGAGAGGTCGTGCGCGATGAACAGGTATGTGAGCCCGCGCGACGCCTTGAGCTCGTTGAGCAGGTTCAGGACCTGCGCGCGTATGGACACGTCCAGCGCTGAGATCGGTTCATCGGCGATGATGAATTCCGGCTGCATGATCAGGCTGCGCGCGATGCCTATGCGCTGGCGCTGGCCGCCGGAAAACTCGTGCGGGAAGCGGCTTGCGAACTCCGGCAGCAGCCCGACTTCCTCCAGCGCCTTTGCGACCTTCGCCTTGCGCTCCTCGTCGTTGGCGTACAGGTGATGGTTGATCAGGCCCTCTGATACGATGTAGTCGACTTTGGCGCGCTCGTTCGACGAAGCCATGGGGTCCTGGAATATCATCTGTATGCGGCGTATGACCTCGCGGTCCAACGCCTTGTCGATCTTGCCGCTGATGCGCTGGCCGCGGTAGAGCACTTCGCCGCCGCTCACTGGATTGATCCTTATGATCGCGCGGCCTATCGTGGTCTTGCCGGAGCCGGATTCGCCCACGAGCGCGAGCGTCTCGCCCTTGTAGATCGTCAGATAGACGTGGTCGACCGCGATGAACTTCTTGCGCCCCGAGCCGAACGTCACCTGCAGGTCGCGGCATTCGACCAGCGGCTCGCGCTCCCCCTCCGGGGCCGTCGTGACGGCGGGCGCGCTGTCCTCCTCCGCGGCGCGCAGGCGCGATATGATGTCCGGCTTTTCGACCTTGGGCGCCCTGGGGTCCATCAGCCATGTCTTCGACTGATGTGTGGGCGTCACGTCGAAAAGCGGCGGCTCCTCGAGGAAGTCTATGTTCAGCGCCCTGCGGTTGCGCGGCGCGAAGCTGTCGCCCGTGATCTGGTTGAACAGGTTGGGCGGCGTGCCGTCTATGGCGGGCAGGCGCTCGCCCTTGCGGCCCAGCTGCGGAAGCGCGGACAGCAGCGCCCAGCTGTAGGGATGATAGGGGTCGAAGAATATCTCGTCCGCCATGCCGATCTCGACGATCTGGCCGGCATACATCACCGCGACGCGGTCGGCCACATTCGCCACGACGCCCAGGTCGTGCGTGATGTAGATGATGGTCATCCTGTATTCGCGCTGCAGCCTTCGTATGAGTTCCAGTATCTGCGCCTGTATCGTCACGTCCAGCGCAGTGGTCGGCTCGTCGCAGATCAGTATCTTCGGCCTGCACGCGATGGCGATGGCGATGACCACGCGCTGGCGCATGCCGCCGGAGAACTCGTGCGGATACATGGCGTAGCGGCGCTCGGCGTCCTGTATGCCGACGGCCTCCATGAGCCGCACGGCTTCCGCCCTTGCGGCGCCGCCGCGCAGCCCCTGATGCAGCTCGACCGCCTCGCGTATCTGCACGCCCACGCGCCTGAGCGGGTTGAGCGACGTCATGGGATCCTGCGTGACCATGGCGATCTTGCTGCCGCGTATGCCGCGCCACGCCCTTTCCCCGGTGAGCTTCGCAAGGTCCTTGCCCTCATACATGATCGAGCCGTTCGTGATCTTTCCGTTCTTGTCGAGCATGCCCACGAACAGCTTCGTGAACACGCTCTTGCCGGAGCCGGATTCGCCCACGATGGCCAGAGTCTCCCCGTCGTACAGGTCCAAAGAGCAGCGACGTATCGCCGTGAGCTCCCGGTCGCGCAGCGTGAACTTGACCTCCACGTCTTTCGCGGTGAGTATGGGCTCTGTGGAGAGGATCTGCCGGGCGCGCTCCGCAAAGTCAAAACCGCCCGATGTGTGCTTTACGTTTTCACTCAAGATCGTTCCCTCCCAACTCCGTCAGACGTGGTTGCGGGGGTCGCACGCGTCCGAGAACGCGTTGCCCACCAGATAGAACGTCACCGTGATGATCGACACGATGGCCGCGGGGAATACGAGCAGATAGGGGTAGTCTAGGAAGTAGTTGCGCGCGTTGCGCAGCAGTATGCCGAGCGAAGGCAGGCTTATGTCCATCAGCCCCAAGTATGTCAGCGTCGTCTCATACGCGATCGTGCTGGGGATCGAGAGCGCCAGGCGCAGTATGATCACGCTGACCAGATACGGGAATATGTTCTTCGCCAGCACCCTGTGCAGCGGCGTGCCAAGGCAGCGGGATGCGAGGTTGTATTCCCTGTCGCGGTACATGAACACGAGGTTTCGTATGTTGCGCGCCGTGTGCAGCCAGCTCACCGCGATCAGCGCGACGCCTATGATGATGAAGCTCTTGCCCACCATCAGCGCGATCAGCGTCATATATATGATGGTGGGTATGTTGTCCACGAAGTTGTAAAGCTCCGTAAAGAACCGGTCGAGGCTGCGCACATAGCCCCATATCAGCCCCATCACGACGCCCAGCGCGATCTCGCCCACGGACACGGATACCGCGAGCAGTATCGAAGTGCGCGTGGCGTACCACACCTGGCACCAGTAGTCGCGGCCCAGGTTGTCCGTGCCGAACCAGAACTCGCCGTCCGGCGCGTGGAACATCAGCTCGTTGTCGAGGCGCAGGTTGTACACGTCGAACTTAGATATGCCCAACGCGATGAACGTGAACACGAACAAAAGCAGGAACACTACGCTCATGAACACGGCGGACTTTTTCTTGAGGAAGTTGTGCCACACGCTCTTCCAATAGGAATAGTCCGAATAGCCCGTGCGCTCGGCCTCCCGGGCCTGGTACTCCGCAAAGTCGAAAAGCTGCTTTTCAGGCATGCGCGCGCGGCTTTGCACGTGTATGCGCCCGCGCTGGTAGCGCTCCTCGTGTGTGTCCACCTGGCCCTTGTCGACGTCGAGCACGGGGACGGGCGCAGCCAGCTCGTCGATCGTCTTCCTTGGAGACATCAGCGCGCACCTCCTTTGCCTGTGAGACGTATGCGCGGATCCAGCACAGTCATCAGCACATCGCCTATGAACAATCCCAGTATGCCGAG
>SVGK01000103.1 GCA_015056395.1 Clostridiales bacterium | reverse complement strand
AGCCGCGCAGAGCGTTGTCGGGACAGCGGTAGTAGAACACCTTGTCCGGCGCGCCGCCCTCGATCTTGCCTGTGACGATGGGCGTGAGCACATGGTCGACCACGACGCCGTCATCGGCCATCACGGGCACGCGCTTGACCACGCCTGTCAGCGCGTCGAGCCACGCGTCGCTGCTCTCGCGCGCGGCCTTCTCACGCTCCGGCGCTTCCGGCTCGAGTGGCATGACGTAGGCGCGCGGCTTCGGGCGCACCTTGATCTCGGGTTCTGCGGCGACCTCCAGCTCGGTGGATATGGGATTGTCCACGCCCAGCACCTTGAGTATGCGCTGCGCCTGGTCGTCGGATACGATCCTTCGTCCGGATTCTATGTCCTTTATGACGCTCTCCGCCATGCCGCACTTCTTGCCCAGCTGCTTTTCAGTCATTTTGATCTTGAGGCGCGCGGTGCGTATCGTGTCGCCAAGTCTGCTCATTCGTTCATGCCTCCTCTTCGATGACAGGTTCCGCGTCGCCCTTGGAGATCCAGAGCGACTGCCCGTCTGCGTCTATGATGTAAAACTGTTCTCCCGTGTCGATCAGCCTGAATGTGTCGCCCATGTGTGCCTCACCGGCCGCCGTAACCGAGCCGCCTTCTATGTGGTAGAGCTGTGCGGTCTCTTGGGAGACGGCGACCTGCGTAGGCGCGGTGGCCTGCAGCTCGACAGCACCGGCGTCGAGATAGCCCATGCGCCCTCCCGCGCGCACGCGCAGATACTGCCCGAGGTCCTCGAGCACCTGCACGGCCGTACCCTTGGACAGGGACGAGAGCATGACGCTCATGGCGTCCGGCTGTTCGAGCAGTTCGGTGGCCAAGGCTGTGACCGCCATGGTCGGCGCTTCGGCGGCGGGCGCCTTGGCGTCCGCATCTGCAAGCGCCGCGCGCACGTGGATCTCGTTCAGCAGTCGCGGGGAGGGGAGGGATTCCGTACCGGGCATGTATCTCGATACGTAGTCCCTGAGGGCAGCCGCGGTGCCCGCGTCGTATGTAGCGTTGAGCGGGCCGGAATACGACCCGAGCGCTTGCAGATCCTGCTGCAGCGCGTATACGTGCAGGCCGTATGTGCCGTCCGTCACGGGCGCGGGCACGGCGTTGACGTTGAACAGCGCGTTCCAGACCGCTTCGGGCACCGTGCCGTCCTGTTCAAGGCCGTTCTGCGCCTGGAAAGCCTTTACGGCGTCCTCCGTGTCGCGGCCGAACTCGCCGTCCGGTTCGCCGCAGGCGTAGCCCAGCATATTCAGGCGGCCCTGCAGCGACTTCACCCTGTCGCCCCAGGACCAGAGCCTGAGCGTGTACATGCCGCGCAGGAACTGTTCATAGCTCCCGTCGTCGATCGAGAACGTGACGTGCAGCAGCAGGTCGCGCAGCGCCTCGTCGCGGTCGGCGTCGTCGTAGATCCTGACCTTCGTCCCGGGCGGCACGTGCGTGGCGATCCACCACGCGTCCTCCGTCCAGAGGCGTATGCAGCCGTTGGAATACGGCTCGCCCATCTTCGCGGCCATTTGAGAATTGTAGCTGGAGCGCTTCGAGTTGTACGGTATCGAGTGGAACATCGTGCCCCATTTGATGCGCGTGGCCCACTTGACGTAGCCGCTGCCTATGCGATACCACTCCTTGCGCTCGTTCGAGTCCTGCTTTTCGACCATGGTGTATGTGCCGAGCATGGTCGGGGTCTCCTTTGACCCGGCGGAGCATATCATCTGGCGCACGATGTGCTCCTGGTCGGAGCCGTTTTTGTACACGGTGACGATCTGATTGGCCAGGTCGACCGTGATGTAATAGGGTGAATCCGCCGACGCCGATGCAAGGCACAGGAGCGCGAGCACGGCGCAGAGCAGTATGGATATGCGATGTTTCATGGGATGCCTTTCTTGAGATGGGGATAGGGGTGAAGGTGACGGGGCGGACGCCATGAATGGCGTCCCTACGGCAGACGGTGTTGCACGCCGGGGCCGATTTCATATGAACGTGGGGATGGCGGCGCAGACGCCGCCGCTACGGTGGGATTTGTTGTTGCGCGGGATGCGGGGGAGGAACGACGAAGCGGACGCCATGAATGGCGCCCCTACGGAGCGTTTGTTCGCGTTTCGAATCTCAGGTATCGAACTGCCCTGTCGATATCTCAGTTGAACATTTCAGTTCGCTAAAACGATATTCCACTATTGATTCTGAATTCTGCATTCTGAATTCTGAATTTCAAGTCCCGAACTTCCCTGTCGAACTATCAACATACATTTCAAGTCCACACTAACGTCCCTCCGCTATTGATTCCGAAACACCCGAAGGGTGTCTAGCGAAGCGTCAATTCCGAATTCCGAATCATCCCCACAATGCTTCCCCCCAGCTTCTCCACCCACATCCTGAACCTTTCTTCCGGCTCCGCCTCAAAAATCATCTCTTCGCCGGTGACGGGGTGCTTGAAGCCTATCCTGTAGGCGTGCAGCAGCTGGCCGCCGCTCACGGGATAGGGCGAGCGCTTGGGACCGTACACGGGGTCGCCCAGCACGGGATGCCCGATGGACGCCATGTGCACGCGTATCTGGTGCGTGCGGCCCGTGGTCAGACGGCACTCGACCAGCGTGCAGCCCTTCAGGCTTTCGACCACGCGCCAGTGCGTCTGCGCCTCGCGCCCGTCTTCGACGATCGCCATGCGCTTCCGGTCGGTGGGGTGGCGGCCTATCGGTGCGTCGATGTCGCCCTCCTCTTCGCGCATGGCGCCGATCACGATCGCCATGTAGGCCCTGTGCACGCTGTGCGCCTTGATCTGCTCCGCGAGAGATACGTGCGCGAAGTCGTTCTTGGCGATCAGCAGAAGCCCGGAGGTGTCCTTGTCGATGCGGTGCACGATGCCCGGGCGTATCTCGCCGCCTATGCCGGAGAGCCCGTCGAGCTTCTGCATGAGCGCGTTGACCAGCGTGCCGTCGGGATTGCCGGGCGCGGGATGCACCACCATGCCGGAGGGCTTGTACACCACGGCGACGTCGCTGTCCTGATAGACGATGTCTATCGGTATGTCCTGAGGCACCAGCCTGGCCGGTGCGGCCTCCGGTATCGTGATCTCGACTGCCTCGCCGCCCTTGAGTGCCCAGCCGGCCTTCGAGCGTATCGTGCCGTCCACGCGCACGAAGCCGTCGCGTATCAGCGCGCCCGCGCGCGAGCGCGTCACGTTCGCGTTCGCAGCGACGAAGACATCCAGCCGATCGGGCGCGTCAGGCGTCGCCGCGATGGTCCTTGCCGGCATGGTCGGTCCCTCCTCGCAGTATGGAATAGGCCGTGACCGCCGCGCCGAGCACGACGAACACGTCGGCTATGTTGAACACGGCGAAGCGGACGAACGTGAGCTCGATGAAGTCGATCACCTCGCCCAGGCGTATGCGGTCCAAAAGATTGCCGAGCCCGCCGCCCACGATCATCCAGAGGCCGATGCGCGCGGCGCGGGGCAGGGCAGATGGGCGCAGCGCCAGCCATGCGGCCAGCGCGGCCAGCATCGCGCCCGTGAGCAGTATGAGCGCTAGGCCCTGTCCGCGCAGCAGGCTGAATGCGATGCCGCTGTTTCGTACGGCGTTGATGCGCACGAGGCCCGCGAGTTCGACGGGCCGGTCGAGCCGCGCCGCGATGTGCTTCGTGACGAGGTCGGCGGCCACGGCGGCGGGCACGACCCAGGCGCCGCTGAAGGAAATCTGTCTCATCTCTTCGTAAAAAGCCCCCGAACGGCGCATCGTGTCGTCGGGGGCATGACAATTCGTCGTGCGGTCAAAGTCACTTGAACAGAAGGTCGCTCGCCTTGAGCGCGCCCAGCTGTTCCTCGACCAGCTTGCGGAAGTTCGCGCGGTAGCTCTCGGCGGAGCTCTTCAGATCGTCGTATTCCGCCTTGGCGATCTCCGCCTGCTGCATAGCCTCGTTGGTGATGCGGTCGGCCTCGGTCTGCGCGTCGGTCACAAGGCGCGTCGCCTCGGCCTTCGCGTCGGTCAGCGTCTTCTCGGCCTCGGCGCGGGCGGCGCTGGTGGCCTCGTCCGCCACGCGCTGCGCGCTGATCAGGCTGTCGCGCATCGCGGACTGCAGGTTGCGGAAATAGCCCTCCTCGTTGTAGTCGGGCGTCTTGGTGATGGTCTCCTGCAGGTCGGCCCTGGTCTTGAGCAGCTCGTCCTCCAGAGAGGAGACCTGCTCCTTCAGCGCGAGGTTCTCGCGCACGAGCTCGCTGAGCTGCGTCGCGATCTCATCAAGGAAATCGTCCACCTGTTCCACGTCGTAGCCGTCAGCGGCCTGCAGCGGGAATTCTTTTTCCTGTATGTCTTTGACTGTGATCGCCATTGATGCATCTTCCTTTCAAAATCAGCTGTAAATATTACAAGTTATTACAACAATATAAAATTCTATGCGCAAAAACGGGATTCCTGCCATTGCGCCGAAATGTCATGATTTCTTCATTTTCCGCTCTTGAACACGGTCACCGCCAATCGGCCGCGCCGCGTCTCGCCCTGCAGCGCCTGTATCCTCAGGCGGCCGTGGCCGCGTATGGAGAGCAGGTCGCCCTCGGTGAGCTTCGCGTCCGTGCGGGTCTCCTCGATGTGATTTACTTTGACCAGTCCCTGTACGATCAGCTTCTGTGCCTCGCTGCGTGAGAGCCTGCAGCCCGCGGCGACGATGGCGTCCAGGCGCAGCTGCGATACGGTCAGGCGAATGGTGACGCCCTCGGGCTCGGCGGGCTCGACCCTGTCGGCGCGCACGACCTTCACGGCGGTGCGTCCCACACGCT
Organism: Clostridiales bacterium; assembly: GCA_015056395.1. GTDB lineage: Bacteria > Bacillota > Clostridia > Christensenellales > Aristaeellaceae > Faecivicinus. Next base: position 4,128 of record SVGK01000103.1, on the reverse strand, counting down.
CCAGGTTCCCTATAAAGTAATCGGCCATTTCCTCCGTGCTGAACAGATAGGCTGTGCCGGGCTGCCGGCCGAACACGATGTCGCCGAACGTGTCACGCTCTATGCCGAGCGCCATCACGCTGCCCAGCAGGTCGCGGTGCCCGGGGGAGGCGAACTTTTCGTTCCACGTGATCAAAAGCGGCGCTATGGGCGCTTCCGCGGGCTTTTCGTCCGTCCAGAAGCCCGCCATCCTGCGCTCGGCGTCGTCATAGCCCCCGTAGAGATCCATGCGACAGCCCGCTTCGCGCGCGCACGACAGCGCGTCGCGTTCCTGCGAGGGCTCCAGAAAGCGCGTCCAGCGGGGTGTCCCGGTATACGCGGCGCGCAGTGCCAGTTCGTGCATGTGCCTGAGGATGTCCATGGATGTCAGAACCGCTCGTCCATATCGTAGGAGGACTGCACGTCGACATCGCGCGGTGCGAGCAGATAGGTCTGGTCAGAGGCGCGGCGTATAGTCGCCTCGAGTGCGTAGACCGCGCCGGACAGCGTGTCCACGATGCGCTGGCGCATCATCGGATCGTCCGTCTCTATGGTCATCACGATGGTGTTCCCGCGCACCAGCGACGAGATCACCTTGTTGGCGTCGCGCAGGTTCATCAGATTCATCACGACCGTGCGGTTCCCGCCCTGCACCGTCTGGCGGCGCGGCGCTGCGGGTTCCTCGAAGTCGCGCGCGCGTTCGCGCTCGCGCGGCTGCTGGCCGAAGCGGCTTGCGCGTGCGGTCGATTCGCCGAAGTCGTTCAGGTGCGCGCGCGAGGTTTGCGAGGGATTGAAGGGCTGCCGTGCGTTGCCTGTGGCACTGCGCGGCTGTTCCTCGAAGCGCGAGGCTTCGCGCCTGCGGGGCGCAGGCTGGCGCGCCTCGGCCTCCTCGCCATATGTGCGGCGGCTGTTGTTCGCGTTCGACTTGCCCGCGCGGCTGGGCAGGAACGAGCGTGTACGGCCGGTCTTGCCGGTCGTGCGGCGCTCCTGCGTGCTCTGCGAGCGCTGCGGGACATAGGTCGAGGGACGGCCGTAACGCCCGGAGCCGTACTGCTCCAGGGACTCGTCGTCATCGGCGCTTATGTCGTCTACGAAGCCGATTATACTGAGAAACTTGTTCAACTTTCCGGAAGCCATAGGATCGTGTTCCTCCAATGTCTTTACGCTCTTGCGCCGAACAGCGCGCGGCCCAGGCGGACCATCGTCGCGCCTTCGCTTGCGGCGACCAGGCAGTCGTCGGTCATGCCCATGGAGAGCGTTTCCATGCGGACGGACGGCATGTCCATGTCGCGTATGCGCTCGAACAGTCCGCGCATCTGCCGAAACAGCGGCCTGAGCGCGTCCGCGTCGTCCGCGACGGGGAGTATCGCCATGAGGCCCTTCACGCGAAGCGCGGGGAAGTCGTCCATGCGTTTGAGAAAGGGTATCACGTCGTCGGGCGCGAAGCCGCCCTTCTGCGGCTCCAGCCCTATGTTGACCTGCGCAAGGCAGTCGAGCGTGGCGCCAAGCTGCATGGCGCGCCTGTTGAGTTCGGCGGCGAGGTCCTGGCGGTCCAGCGACTGCACCATGCGCACGGTCCCTATGATCTGGCGCGCCTTGTTCGTCTGTAGGCGGCCTATCAGGTGTATCTCATAGCGCCTGTCCAGGCGGTCCAGCTTGCCCATGAGCTCCTGCACGCGGTTTTCGCCGATCACGCGTATGCCCGCGTCGTAGGCCAGGTTGACGGTGTCCGCGTCCACGGTCTTCGTCACGGCGCAGATCTCGGGCGGGTCATAGCGGCCGGCGGCGTTGCCGAGCCTTTCGCGCCAATACGCGATGTTATGGATGATGTCGTTCTGCATGGCTTATCACTTGATCAATATCGTCTGTCCTGAGGAGAGCGCGCCGTCCACCAGCGGCTCGATGTACGCCACGCCATTGTCGCGGTAGAGCACGTTGACGGGCACGAACGTGCCGCCGGGTATGTCGTTGAGCCATACGCCCAGCTGGCCTTCCAGATTGTACAGCGCCTTTACGTTCACGGCCAGGGACATGAGCGAGCGGCTCAGCGTCACCTTGCCCGTGCGCTGGTAGATCATGGGGCCGATGGGCTCGTCAATCTGGAAGACCGCCACGACCATGCCCTCTGCGTTCAGCACGGAGGTGGTCTGCGCCACGAAGTTCAGGTCTTCGAAGCCGTAAAACTGAAGATAGTAGTTTTCGCCGATGGCGGGGTTCCAGCTGCTGGATGAGGCCATCACGGCGACATACCACTTTTCCTGATCGACGATGCGGTATATGCCGTCGCGCAGCACGTCCGCGGTGCGGCTCAATGGCTCGCCGTTCAGCACGGCGCGCAGGTCCTGCGGCTTCAGGTCTTCCAGGCCGTCAGCGGTCAGGTTCGTCTCATAGCCGTCCAGGTAAAAGCTCACGACGCCGTCCCGCGGGGCCGTGGAGACCTGCCGCCAGGACTGTATGCTGTTCAGGCGCGTGTTCTCTTCTTCATAGAGCTTCGTCAGCTTGGTATCGTCGCGCTTGTTCTGCCGCAGGTATTCCTGGCGGTTGACCATGGCGGTCTGCAGCTGTTCGACGACGCTTTGCAGGTTGCCGCGCGTGTCCCTGTTCGCAAGGTTCTTGAAGTCCGTGGAGATCATGTCGATGACCGCGTCCAGGCGGTCCAGGTTCGTGTCGACGATGGTGCCCAACAGCGTCTTGTGGTAGGACTGTATGTTCTGGCGCGTCGTCTCGAGGCGCGTGAGCAGGTTTTCGGTGTAGCCCGTGGTGTAGAGGTTGGCGATCGTGTCGCCCTGTTTGACCGCGGAGACCTCCTTGGCCATGTATTCCACGCGCACGGTGGACGAGGATTCGGTCACGGCTTCGTCGCGTATGATCACGGCGTCCATGACCTCCTGATAGGCCGTGGTGGAGGTGAATATCGTATCCTGGCGGGAGCCGAAGTGTATGTGCGGGCGCACGATCACGATCACGATCGCGATGAGCACCGCCAATATGATGAAGAACCTGCCGGTGACCCGCCTTCGCCTTCTGTACATAGCGTCACCTCAAGCAATATTTCAATGAAAAACAGTTCTGGCAGACCATACTGACTCATTATACGACAGTTCGCGTTTGGTTTCAACGCCGTTGTATTGACAATTATGCGCCAAAATGATTATAATGAGTGGTCGAACGGAACCTGTGAAGGCATTCCATAAGGGGTTTTGATGATGATCGATCCGGTAGCATTCACCATTGGCGGCATAGACGTCCAGTGGTACGGCATATTGATCGTGACGGGCATGGCGCTGGGCTGCCTGACCGGCATGCTGCGCGAACAAAGGCTCGGCCTGCCCCGGGACACGGCGGTGGACCTGACGCTGCTGGGCGTGCCGTGCGCGATCGTGGGCGCGCGTGTCTACTACGTCGCGTTCGCGTGGCAGAGCTATGCGCAGGGGCCTTTCTGGCGCGTTTTCGCGGTGTGGGAGGGCGGCCTGGCCATATACGGCGGGCTGATCGCCGCGCTGATCTCCGGATACGCCTATGCGCGCGTGAAGAAGCTCTCGTTCCTGCGGCTTGCGGACCTGGCCGCGCCGGGCTTCGCCATAGGGCAGTGCGTAGGCCGATGGGGGAATTTCGTCAACCGCGAGGCTTACGGCGTGGCGGTGAGCAATGCGGCGCTGCAGTTTTTCCCCGTGTGCGTGGATATCGAAGGTACATGGTACGCCGCGACGTTCTTTTATGAATCGGCGTGGTGCCTGATCGTGTTCATCTTTTTGCTCATGGCCGAGCGGCGGCGCTTCTTCAGGCGCGCGGGCGACACTTTCCTGTGGTATGCGTTTTTGTATGCGCTGGAGCGCGCCTGCGTGGAAGGGCTGCGCACGGACAGCCTGTACCTGGGGACCTTGCGCGTTTCGCAGCTGCTGAGCCTTTGCGCCGCTGCGGCGGTGCTGGTCATATGGGGGCTGCGCGGCGGGAGGCGCGCGGCCTGGCGCGCCGTTTGGGCGCTGGCGGCCGTTGCGCTGGCCGCGGCGCTCATGCACGCGGGGATGCTCGCGGCCGGGCTCGGCGCGCTGATCGCGGCACTGGCACTTGGCGTATGGGCCTACACGGCGGAGGACGTATCCGCATGAA